>VSNJ01000109.1 GCA_009774235.1 Lachnospiraceae bacterium | reverse complement strand
TCTCTTTTTCCAAGGTCTATATTTTTAGTAGAACAAATTATAATCTGCTGTCAGCAAAAACTTTGTCTGCAATGACATAGTATGATTTCCATCAGATATAATTCTGTTTAACGGAATATTACCACTCTGGTATATAAACTTTCCTTCTGTTTCAATGGGGAATCAGGGCACCTATATTTTTCCTCATAATTAACTCGCTTTCTTTCACGAGTCTGGTCTGTCCTGTAACTGCATCAGTAATTTCATACACTTGTTCCTCTGTTGTGATATTATTCAGTGTATCCACCAGCTGTTTCATGCTTTCCTCTGACCGGTTTACATAATATTTCATTGTAGTTTCAAATTTCTTATGCCCGGCCCGGTTCATCACTTCAACCGCAGGAATGTTCTGGTTTGCCAGAAAAGTCAGGTGTGTCCTCCTCAATGCATGGTATCTGAAACCAATGCCTGTTTCCTTTTTTATCTTACTAGCATAATATTTTATTGAACTGGTTGTTAAAAGTTCCCCATTTGCTTTCCTGTTTATAAAATCCCCGCCATATATTTTAACAACTTTTTTATTTTTGGTTTTATCCAGCACCATTTCTGTTGCCCTCATCTGGTATTCCCTTGTTGGATGTTTTTTCTGCTGCCTGATTTTCTGCAGCAGGTCTTCATGTAAAATATCCGGGACATCTATAACCCTGCTGCTCTTTAATGTCTTCACCGGCCGCAGGCAGAACTGCCCATCCTCCCTGGCCATCTGCCTGCACACTGTAATCTGGTGTGTCTCCCAGTTATAATCATCCCACATAAGCCCAAAAGTCTCTGCAATCCTCAGGCCGCACATATAACCAAACAAAAAAGCTGTATAACAGTCCCCCTGCCCAAACACTTTGCTGATCTGGTTAATTTCATAAGAATTATATGTTTCTATTCTGCCACATTGTTCATAATCCTCCTGGGATATGCCAGGCATCTTTATTTTTGTAACCTTGTCAACAAACATTCTGTTATACCTTATGGAATCAATTTTTTCTTCACTGTATGCAAACTTATACAGCTGGTTAAATAATTTCAAAAAGCTTTCAACATATTTCCATGAAAGGCCACTATTATACAATTCACAAAGATATACACTAATATCTGAAACTGTAAGCTCATTTATATACCTGTCACCAAACTTTTCTTTTATGTGCCGGTTCCATAAAGAAGAATATTTTTTTACAGTTGCAGGGGCTTTTGCAGGTGCATCCTTCTGTAAATAGCATTCCCATATATCCTTTAGCCGGCAGCCTGTAAGCCCTGTTTCTTTATGTGTCCTCAGCTCCATTAATTTCTTATCCCTTGCCCTTCTGGCATCAGCTTTCCTTTTAAACGGCTGCCCGTTCCCATCCAGACGGATGGAAGTATCCCTCTTTTTGCCATCCCAGGTATAAGTCACCCTGTAGGCCCAGTTGCCATTTGGCAGCTGTTTCAAACCAGTGTCAGCATTTTTCGCCATACAATCCGCCTCCTTAACCAATGCCACCAGCTTATCTGCCAGCTCCGGCATCTGGACTATGCATCTTCTGATGTTGAATCCTTTTTATTTTGTTTGGGATTTTAAACGGTTAAGCAGAATTGCCAATAAAAAAACTAGCTACTAATCCATTTACAGCAACAGCAAAAAAGCAACCGAATTAAAACCAAACATCATTCTGGTTTATAACCCTGACATTTTCTCTGCTATTACATCCTGTAATAGATAGTGCTAGTACTATATATACTAACTAAGAAGTTCATGCCAATATTTAATTGTGTATTTATTTTACCACATTTCCTATTTTTGTCAACACATTTAAAAAATTTTTTATAGCATTATTAGTCCCGGGAAAGTCCAGAAACATGGAAAAAGCCCTGTGAATAATATTTTTCCAAGACTTTTCCCATGTCTGCAGCCATTGCCAGCTGGTTAAACAGACTCTTTTGCCATATACATTTATCTTATGTTACTGTTTTATCCCCTCCCTCTGGAAAAACTGAATGGAGCATATCAAAAAAATTTTTGACATTGCTATCAAACTGTGGCATGAAGTCTTTTTCGGTTTCATAGTGCAAATACAATCCAATAAAAGCTGCCCTCCAGACCAGCTCCATGGTTTCATTGCTCACAGTCTTTTCAAGTTTTCGGAAAATATTCCCCATTTCCAATACAGTCTGCTGCCATTTTATGAAAAAATTATCCTCAACAGGAATCCCAAAAGATTCCAAGTATTCCCTGGCTGTATGTGTTTCTGAAGCATCGCCACACCCAGGATTATTAAAAATGTACTGGAACTGACCCTTGCTGATATCCTTGAGACCTTCTTCTGGATTGGCCGCAACTATACACCTTCCAAGTGGAAACATCGCACAGACTGTTGGTTTTGCCTTGTGTACCATGCACTTTCTGTTTTTTAATAATGGACACCTTTTTACTGAACCTCTTGGTTTTAATCTGACAACCGGCACTTTAGAGTCTGGTCCTATATATACTTCACAATATTGTTCAAACATCTTCTCTGGTTTTATGCCCAATTCTTTTGATATGCCATAAATATCTTTAGGCGATAACAGAATATCTTCCCTATTTATGCAACATTTGCCACACATTGTGCAATGAAATCTGAAAGTTTCATCAAGCCCAATTTTCATGGTTTCAAAATGATCCACAATCTCTTTTAATCGTTCATCCATTTTATTATCTTACCTCCCTTCATCTTTAATGCAGCATATCCTGGATTGCTATGCTTTTAGCAAAAATACCTTAATGTGTAAATACAATGGCATGGTTAAAATAATGTTCCAGCTTTATATTTCCAGCTCTACAGAATTTTATCTGTATAATCCCAATACCCAAGCAGGCTTATCCCATCTTCTTCTGTCTTTGTTTCAGCCATCCAGAATTCAATCCCCATACTGACAGCCTTTTCTAATTCTTTTTTTGTATTTTCATCAACCATAGCAAATATATGCTTTGTTCCATGCTGATAAATTGTAAGCAGTATGTTTCTTTTCCCTTTATCTTCGCAATAGGAGCTGCTGCAATATCCAGCCATCTGCCTTACAATGTGGTAGAAACCTTTCCATATAAAGTTATCTGTTCCATCTGGCACAGCCAAAGGGATTTTTATTTCAACCATTGCATTTCCTGTTTCCAGGTCAAAACCTGAATCCCTTGCATCTGCTAATCTGCTGGCACATCTGCAAGTTCCTGACATACTCTCCATTTGATGGTTTTCTATGAAGAAGCAAATTGCCTGTTCTAATAATACAGGACTGGTGCAAATCCATTCTTTATCTTTTTTATCTACATTACCGGATGAAACTGCCACAACAGTATATCCTGTATTTCCAGTCTTGTTATCCCTTTCTACTAAACAGGGAACATCCCTCATCTTATTTCCCATAAAAACAGGATTCCTCACCTTCATTTCTTTTCCATCAATGATAATTGCTGGCTGTTGTCCTTCCTGCCTTCTCAAAACTGCTTCCTGCAGTTTTTTGCCAAATCTGAATTTTTCCATCATGCATCTCCTCTCCTATTTTTACTAATATTTTTATTTGGAACCATCCTTTATTTCCAGATTGTGGTTTTCTGCGAACTGCTTGATTACCTGCATCTGTATCCCATTGTTATCACAACCTGCAAAATGCTCATATAAGCATTGAAGCCATTCAGGTATCTCCTCCCCATAGCAGCACAAAAAATCATCCAAAGCCTTATTAAGCAGCCTTTCCTTATTATGCATTTCAAAAACTGTGATTAACAGGCTTATTGCTGCCTCCTTCTCTTTTTGTGTTATTTTTCCTCCAGCCATATTATCTACGAAACCCTCCTTTCTTCCTGGTTTTTATTTTGGTTACTTTCCAAGTAATTTCTTTGCTCTTTCCTCTGCCGTTAAGGAAGTATCCAGCAGGATTTTATCCCCTTTCTTAAAATCCTTTTTTCTCATATCTGCACAGGCATTGTGCTCAATCACTCTATAAATCCTGCTTAATGCCCCGATGCATCCTTCATCAAAACCCATCATTATCTCCTCACCACAACATGTTATATTTAATTGCCGGTATGCATCCATAATGTAGACCAGATGGACCATATCCTCTAAGCCCATGCCAGCAGCTTCTTTCGCTTTACATTCATGCCCACTCACTGGTTCATGTCCATGTTCTGTATCTGGTAATCTGCTGGTTTTCTTATCAACCCTTTTCTTTATTTGATTAAACAAAAATGAAAGCATCTTCCCTCCTTTCTTTGCTGGCTTTAGCCCCAGCCATGTAATATATCTTTTTTTGCATGGATACATTGTATAATAAATTTTCCCTTTTAAAATTTTGCAGAAATGCAAAACTGATGATACATCAATAAAATTTTCATTCCTAAAAATAATTCATATTTTATTTGATACAAATAATAAGAGGAGGATTTTTGTTATTTGCCACTATGAATATAAAACTGCAGGTAAATGCAAAAACTTCCACAAACGAAGGAAAGGAAGATGCAAATATGAATATAGCAAAAGAAAACACTGTTTACTGCGATGTGCTTAAAATCGAACTTTCAAGAAAGGATATTAATACTGGTTTTAATCCGGGCAACTGTATGTATATGCGGCCTGTCGCTGCATTTCTGCTTGCCATAATCAAATCAGCAGACATTGAAATACAGAATAATATAGGGAAAATTTTCCAAGGGCATAACATAATTGATTACACCTGTTTAGATGGTGAACTGGATATTGACCACCTTTATAAATCATTAGCATATACAAGCCTGTACAAAGCAAGTGGAATTGAAGACGATATGATTAAGGCAAACGATGTTACCATGACTATAGCCAGCAGAGACATGCCACAACATTTATTTGATAACTTGAAAGAATCAGGGATAAACATCGAAAAAACAGGCGGTGGCATATACCAGCTCAAGGGCAGTATGTTTTTCAATACACAGATTATTGTTACCAGTGAAATGGGAGAAAATGAGCAGGAATGGCTGAAATCACTAATAGAATATGTCCAGAATGACTTTCTTCCAAGACTCATGCTGTTAGGATTTGACACATGCTCAAAAATGCTATTTTAATCCCTTTAGCAAAAACTATAAAGTCCAGACATCAAAATTAAGATGAGATTTGCTATACAGATCCCATCTTATTATTTTGCTGTCTTAAAAAAAGGAAGAACAGCCAATGCCTAGTTACAATTCTGCATACAGACATACCTGCATATCTACATGCAACCCAAAGATTCTCCACCATTTTCTCTTCTTCTGGACTAACATTAACATCTCCATCCTTACTATCCATTGCCAATTCCATCTCTGGTCTTTAAAGCTTCAAATATTGCCTGTTCAATATCTGCCAGTTTATGCTTCTTGATATATTCATTCATTGCAGCATTGCAGATATCTTCCATGCTCTTTCCAGATGCAACTGCATATGCTCTCCATATACTTATATCTTTAATAAGTGCCCTGAAGGAAAACACCTGTTTCTTCAGCATTTTATCAGTTTCCTTTTCACTGTTTTTTCTCATCCCTGTATTTTTCTTTGTCCTTAGCTGTTTCACTGCTTTCTGAGGCTTTCTATCAGTTTCTTTGGTATCTCTGTTTTCTGTTTCCTTCCTCACTGCTTCTTCTGTTTTTGGTGTCTGTTTTTCTTTTTGCAACTGGTTTTCAGTTTCGTCTATTCCCTGCATCAGTTTCATGTTTATATTTCCCATGCTCATCCACCAACCCTTTCTAGGAATTCATCAATGAATCCTTTATAATCTTCTGCAACCTTTGCATTAGGTGAATAGGAAAACAAATCTTCTTTAGCAATCTGGCTTTCCTGTACTACAACAGCCTGTCTGATCCTGCTTTTAAACAGTTCTGTATCCAAAAGTGTAGCAGCAGAATTTAACGATTTTTCCAATAGTTTTGATACATTTGTCCTGCTGTTGTACCGTGTCAGTAGAATACCAGCAACAGGCAGCTCCTTTTCTGTTTCATCTTTCACATCACCCAATGTTTCCTTTAGCAGCCTGACACCCTTAAGCGAAAAAGAGTCTACGGTCATGGGTACAAGCACATAATTACTGGCTATGAAGGCATTCAGTGACAATATTCCTAAATTTGGTGGTGTATCTATAACAATAAAATCATATTCTGTACCAATGCTTTTAATCGCCTTTTTGAGCATTTTCAACCTGCCAGCTTTTGTGAACTGCATATCAGCATTGCACAATTCAAAATCACCAATAACTAAATCCATGTTATCCCTTACTGGTACTTTTACATCATCAATAGATTCACCATCACCATAAATATCATATAAGCTTGAAAGCTCATCTGTCTGTTCTTGTAAAAAACACATAGTCAGGTTCGTCTGTGGGTCACTGTCTATTAATAATACCCTATAGCCTTTTTCAGCCAGACCAACTGCCAATACAGCAGCAGTTGTTGTTTTGCCTACTCCTCCTTTAATATTTGATATTGAAACAATTTTCATAAATTTCCTCCCTTCTGTTTACAAGAAACCAAGTAACAATATCTACCTGTCTACATGAAAACTTATAATTATTGCTACATACAGGCAAATAATCATATAAACATGTCATCCTGTTTGGAAGTCTTCCTTATTACCTGCAAACATATCTGCTTGTTTACATACCAGCAGGTAATTATGTAAAAGTATCTGCTTGTCTGCATATAAATCTGCAGTAATGAAAAACAATCTACATGCCTGCACTTTTTCACATAAACATATCTGCCCATATACCATTCATCATGTTTGCATATAAAGATATAATCATGCAGACATGTCTTCCTGCCTGGAAGTCTTTCCTATCACCTGCAGTAATTAAAAATAATCTACATGTCTGCACTTTTTCATGTAAACATATCTGCTCATATACTAGCCAGCATGTTTGCACATAAACATATAATTATCCAGACATGTCTTTCTGACTGCAAGTCTTTCTGGTTACATGTAATTAAATCTGCTTGTTTACAAGTTTTAAGGTAATTATGCAGAAGTATCTGTTTGTCTGTATGTCTGCACTTTTACAGGTTTGCGATTAGAATACCATATACAATACCAGCTCCAAACTGGCAAAAATACTTTCTTTTATTGCAAAAAAACAGATACCACAATATAATGCAGTATCTGCTTCAGCCAGTAATAATATAATTGTTATTTGTCTGCTATCTGTTTCCATGTACAGTTATTGGTATCAAATTCTGCTGTAATTTCTTTTCCAGGCATATCTTTTCTGTTTACATGAAGTGTATATTTATAATCGTCTTGTTTTTCACTTTCTGTAGTAATTTTCAGCACTGTATCTGCAATCCCGGCCAGCATACCAGTGTCCTCTGGATTTCCATCATGTATTCCAGCCAGCAGTGTTGCCCCATGTCTGTATGCAACATTTTTAATAACATCCAGCTTTCTATATGCATAAGCATATTCCATTCTGCCCAGTTCAGCTTCAACGATTTTTTCCAGAGAATCAATTACAACCATTTTTATCCTTGGGTTATCCTGCAAAAACACATCCAGCCCTTTCTCTATCCTGTTGCCAAAAGTTCCCTTCTGATATGCATATATAACAGTAATATCCCCAGGCATAGCACCATATTGGGCAAGCATATGTTCTGCCCTTTTCTTAGTATCTTCTAGCGAAAACACAAGAACTCTGCCATGCTCTGGTTTCCCTTCTAAAAATCCTGTTGCATCAGCAATAGCAAAGGCAATGTTGAGCGAAGAACATGGCTCATGCTGTTCCTTCGGTATAATAAGAAGGTTCAACCCTGGTATTGTAATGCTCCTCTCCATAATGCTCCTGTTTTCACTGACACTCCTTCCTGTTTCTGTCATCTTATTCGACATTAAACCTTACCTCCTTAATATTCATAGTTTTTTATTTACATAAGAATAATAGCAGAATTAAAAATAATAAAAATCTGCAAAAATACAGGCCAATGATTTTCGTGGATAACAAATAATAAAGATAGAAAAGAAAGAGAAAAGAAAAAGAAGAAGATGAGGATATATAGTTTTAGATTTATTGTACAGCCACCTAAACTTAGACCAGCTGACACCAAATCTTGCCAGCTGGCTTTATTCATGCCATGCTACAACCGTTCATTTTATAACTACAGATTGGCATTACACATACATGTTTCTTATAGTATCATATACCTCTTATAACTTACACATCCCTGTGATACAAAGCTATACATTCATCAATGATTCCCTCTACCAGCCTTACCTCGGCAGGTGTAAGCTTATCCAGCTTCTCTGACAGTAGAAGCTTGTCTTTGTCTATTATGTCTCCAGTTAACAAATAATCTGTGCTTACTTCTAAAGCAGCAGCAATTTTCATAAGGTTTTCTGCCCTCATAGCCCTCTTCCCCGATTCTGCATAGGACACAAATTGTGTTGTCACCTCACTCCTCTCTGCCAGCTGTTCCTGTGTAAGTCCCAGCTGTTTCCTTCGTTCCATAACCCTTTTACCAACTTCTTCCATGCATAATTTGACATCCACCATTTCGATTTACCATCCTTTCCTGATGTTGAATTATATCAACACAAATGCTGTATTTTAACCTTGTATCGTTGATTTAATTCAACAAAATGTTATAATTGATTAAAAACATCTGTTACGATGATAATTATAAATCCTGAATCCCACAGATATGTGGATGGACTATTACACCCTGCATAGTGCATTTTTGCAAAAATGAAACCAATAGTGCAGATGATATGCTTATTTTGTACTAAAAATATAGAGGAGGATTATTCATTATGAACCAGAAAACTTTAAAAAAAAACATCTCAAATACACAAGCAACATATGCACCAGAAAAAGCCATGCTTTACAACGGAGGCCTGTCTTACAGATTTGAAATCATGGATGACGGAAACATTTATTCCATTTCATTTGATGCAGGATTAACACAAGAAGAAACAAAGAAAATGCTGGAATCAGTACAGAACTGCTTGTATGAAAAAACAGCAGGTTACATCCAGAAATACCTGGAACAAAGTAATATTGCATACACAAGTTTTGTTGCCAGCAGAAAACCATTAACCCACAGCAAAGCCATGAAACTTACAGAACTGTTTTTGCACTCTGAAAACTGTATCAGCCTTGATACACACACCAGTAATGCTGATATTTACTATGCCATAATTGACCACCAGCAGTCTGACAATAAAGGCAAGTGTGAAGGATGCTATATTGTAGCCCAAAAGACACCTGTATTAAGCAAGTGCCAGCATAAATACAGCATTATTGGCCAGACATTCAGCTGCAATGAAACCAATAGTGATGAATATGGTTATTTTGCCATAAGGGTAAACAAAGATAATGGACTGGTAAACAATATTGCTTTATCATCAGGTGAACCAGTACTGCCATCTTTTGGTTGTATAGACCTGCCAACACTTTTGCTGAATATTGACAACATCCAGACAGCAGAGCAGGTTATAGAAATTGCAGTAAAATAAACAGCCTATGATAGTGATAAATGGGAAGGAGGAAGATATTCTTTTAAAAAGCCCTGTACAATTCTATGTACAGGGTTTATAATACAAATATTTCTATAGCAGAAAAAATCCTCCTCTTCCCAATTTTTTCATTATCTTTTTCTCTCATGCTGCCCCATAACAATGCTAATATATGTAATTACATCACCTTATACTGCCTGCTGCCATATAGCAATTTTTAACACAAAAAGCATATCATGTATCTAATCCACAAAAATGTTTCTACGAGGCTTTTAGATACATTCTAATGCCATTTCTAAATATACCATACAGCTCACTCGGACTCTCCTCTTCCTTCTTTAATTTTTAATACCCCTTTACCTGTTTATGACTACCAAAAAATTTTGATGCACATACACATATAGAAAACATCAGCAGAAAAAGTATTATAATCTGTATCATCAGATAGATACATGGAAGAAAAATAGACGAAAAAAGAGGAGGAGGAATAGTATGCGATATAGCATAACTTTACTCCTGCCCCTTGAAAATTCTAGTTATAGCACAATGAACCTATATCAGAGAATGGAAACAAAATACATTTTGGTGTTAGTATATAAGTGTGGGCAGAAAAAGTTGAACGACCTATACTATCAAGTGAAAGAGTAAAGGAGATGTTCAACATGGCGAAAAACCAAAAATCCTATACTTCGGAATTTAAACAGCAGATTGTGGATCTGTACCAATGCCGAAGGAACTTCGTATCCACAACTGGAGCGTGAATATGGCGTAAATCGGAGCACTATAAGCGGCTGGGTAAAGCAGCTTTCACCAATTAGTGTATCAGAGGGTAAAACGGTTACCCTCAAGGAGTACAAGGCTCTCCAAAAAGAAAACCAGCGCCTTAGAATTGAGAATGAAATATTAAAAAAAGCGACCGCAATATTCGCAAAAGAACAATATCCGAAATTGTGACTTTTATCCAAAACAACCTGACCGATTACTCAGTATCCCAGCTTTGCAGTGCCCTGAAATTCCCAAGGAGTACCTATTACAAGTCTCTGGTTAGTGCACCTTCCAATAGGCGCAAGGAGCACGAGGAGTTCGGCAGGGAAGTGAAACTGGCATATGATGACTCAAAACAGAGGTATGGGGCCATCAAAATATGCCGTGTGTTGAATGGCAACGGTATACCCTGCAGTGTCAAGCGAGTTCAGAGACATATGTCAGAGCAGGGACTGCGCTCTGTTGTAGTAAAAAAGTACAATCACCATGCCAGTCACGGCAGTATCCCAGATGATAAAGTGAATATCCTGAAACATGATTTTGAGGCGGAAACGATCAACCCAAAATGGTGCACAGACATTACCTATATCCATGTACAAAAGGAGGGATGGACCTATCTGGCATCTGTTATGAACCTATGCAGCCGCAAAATCATTGGGTATGCCTATGACATATCCATGACGGTGGAACTGGCAGTGCAGGCTGTAAAGAATGCGTGCCTCAATGTCAAGGGTACAGAAGGGATCCTCCTACACAACGACCTTGGAAGCCAGTATACAAGTCAGGCATTTGAAAAATATTTGGACAGCAAAGGAATCCAGCATTCTTTCAGCCGTAAGGGGAATCCGTATGACAATGCCTGCATCGAGTCGTTCCATTCGGTGCTGAAAAAGAAAGAAATCTATCTCCATACCTATCAAGATTCAAAGGAAGCACGCCGGGCAATCTTTGAATACATAGAGGGCTGGTATAATCGTAAAAGAATACACAGTGCTATTGGTTATATAACACCACAGTAAAAGGAGGATGAGGAACTTAAAAAACTGCATAATCGTTCAACTTTTTTTGTCCAAAGTATTGACATAGATCCAAGCCTTACCACCATCCGAAGGCTGAAAGAAAGCGGTGTAGAGTGCTATTTTGAAAAGAACGACTTCTATACGACAGAAGCCCCTGAAAATGCCGAGTTTACGGCATTTTCAGGGGCTTTATGGTGTTTAGTTGGTGTTTAAATTTATGGGACAAAGTTCAACAGTATGTTATTATGTGGACTTTAAATCAGCATCACTACCAAATATTTCATTTGAATTTTTATTAGGCTCATCATCAGTCATATCCGCCTTATCATCACTTTTTAGAAAATTACCAGAAATCGAGTCATTAGGTGCATAAATTTTCACTACGTTATCTTCTGCAAAAGTATCGATTTCAGGAATAGTGCTCCTAGTTAGATCGAAAGTGTGTGCTTCAAGAGACGCATAGTTCGTTTCGCTGGATGAAGTAATCGTATTGCGCATGATAAACTGTCCATCAACGATTGCAAATACATTCCAATAGTCATTGCTTCCTTGATCTGTAGGGGCATTATAAGTAGCAATCAGATTACTGCCACTATATACTTTGACCTGCGCTTCAGAGGTTGAGATACTTCCACTTCCCGCATATCGGTAAACATAATAATAATATGGTTTTGTAGATGTCGGATTTAGAGTAATTGTTTCCATCCCATTACCTTGGGTATCATCGTGATCAAGGTTGCAAACATTAATGTCATTATCATATTGAGATTCATAATTATAATAAACATGGAAATTCTCTCCTGTAGATAGAGTTCCAACAACATGAGAGTCTAAATCTCTTGGGTTTGAACCCCATGTAAGGATAATTCGAATCTCATCATCTGATAATAGCGGAGATAAGGAAAGGTTTTGATTATTGGAAATATCAGAATTGCCTGATACTATATCCTTATATCCTACAATAAATCCATTTTTTGAAGCCTCAAGAGTGTAATTGCCTGCTGGTAATGCAGCAGTATAATATTGTCCAGAACTGTCTGTTAATAATTCTATATCCAATCCAGCAACTGTCTGTACATACTCTCCACTAGTATTGTTAGAGTTATTACGAAATTTAATAGTTACGCCTTCTAATGGCTCGCCTGTTAATGCGTTTGTTATTATACCTGATGCATATATATTTTGTGTATCGTCCCCCCATGCAGCAGGAGTTAAATAAATTGTTTCCATATATTGATTCATGTTAGTCCAAGATGTTAAATCTACATTTTCTACTTTAAAAGAACGATATCCATCGGCAAATACAGATACTGTATATTCTGCACGATTTACTTTAACATCATAGTTACCACGCCCATCTGTATATCCAATTCCACCCCCGAGTCCTTTTGTGGCTACAGCAATTACTTGCGCATCAATTATTGGGCTGTTGGTTTTGGCATCTTTTACAATTCCAATAATATGATGAGCACTTGCCCATGCTTCTTCATCTTCATGATAAATACCTACTTCTTTAAAAGAATTTGCTACGGTTTCACGTTTGGCATCATCCATGTGCATGCTTTTTGCTGCTGCAAGTACAGCATATCGACAATCGAGAAATGTGCTATTGGGTGCTAAATAATAAATAGATTTATAAAATAATGTTGCTAATTCATTAGTATGATTTATGGTTGGCCAATTTTGGTCAATTAAATACGCAGCATGGTTAATAATGCTACTATTATAATGAACTCCTCCATTGTCACATCCATGATCATCATGATCGCCATTTTTATAACAATATGCTACATGGTTATCAACTTTGCTTGGCTTTCCGCATGACTCTGGTGTAGCAAAGTTACGCATACAACGTTTAGACTCATCTGTGACATTGCTATAAGTATCCAAATCCTCAGCTATTTTATCAAGTGTTCCATTCTCGATCAATTCTCCAAGAATATCAGAATAAGCTTCATTGAGCGCACCAGATTCATTCAAATATATGAGCCCATCTGATGTTCCAGTAAGATTATTAATGATTTCTTCACTGACAGCGTGAGTATATTCATGTGCGACAACATCCAAACACTGAGAATAATTATGTGTATTACCAAAACCTATAAAAGTTCTGTCAGTTATGCTTCCAAAATACGCTGCGTTTTCCCATGGCTCGTTTTTGGTACGAAAATTCATAGCAAGATGAATTTTCTTATGAGAGTCATTTGCACTATCGCGTCCAAGTATATTAGCATAAAAATCATATGTTTTTATTGTATTAGCATATGCTGAAATTGCACTTTCATATCCAGACCAATCAGAGATTTCATTACTGCGTATTAAATTTCCATAACTTAAGGTTTGATTCCTCGAATCATTAACAGATATATTACGTATAATATCAGACAAATTATAACTATCATTAACATGATCCACAGGAAAGGAAACGATATTGCCTGCTAAATCCTGTCCGGATCCATTTTCCGATATATCATATACGGATGAAATAGAGTTTATAATTTCACCTGTATTTGCTTCAACAAAGTAATTATGTGTAAAAGTTTTAATTTCCCATACTAGACTAAATAAAGAAGATTCTTCTTCAGCAT
>VSNJ01000108.1 GCA_009774235.1 Lachnospiraceae bacterium | reverse complement strand
AGGGTTGTTTTACTGTTCAGTTATCAAGGTCCTTTGCTGTTGCCTTTGTTTGCGCCAGCGTGTTAAATATTACCACATCTTTTTAAGCTTGTCAACATCTTTTTTATATTTTATTGACATTTTTAACCTGCGCCTCCCGCAGCAACGAAAATCATTTTAACCTATATTATAAATATTGTCAATACCTTTTTTTAAATTTTTCTCCCTTTTCGGAAAAGTATTCCCTATGCAACAACTTAATGGTTCTATAAACTGGAATTAAAAAAATCATTAACAAATGAATTCTCAATTTTTTTGTGCGGTATCTATCCAAATTAGTATTCTTTCATCTGTTTGCCCAGTAATCACTCCACCATTTGCAAGGGCTGCCGCCTTTGATGCAACATTGTCCAAATGAATTGTAACAAGTGCACTATCAATTCCAAGCCGGCTGGCTTCCTTTAGTAAATGCCCAAGAATTTCCTTTCCATATCCTTTCCCACGATGCTTAGGCGCTATTCCATATCCTATATTTCCACCAGCCTCACGAAGCGCATCTGTGAGAAAGTGCCTAATACTTCCAAAGCCAACCGGATTTTCATCTACATAAAGCCAATATGTAGTAGAAGGCACTTTCCAACCGTCTACAAGACCGGTCTGCCCGGATTCTACATATTTTACCTTCAACCATTCTTTATATTCCTCAAATGATAATCCGTTAGCTTTGTTTATTAATCCATTCTCTTCTTTGGGAATTTCTTGTAACATTATATATACATCCATTCCATCATCTACGGATAATTTCCTAAGTTCTATTATTTCCTTCCAAATTCCAGTTTATATACTTAAATACAAACTGTGATTATATTACTCTGGCAGGTTCCAAATGTTTTACCAAAAGGCAGCTGTATGGGGGCGCTGGTGCTTAAATCTGGTATTTTCAGATTTTATGCACCACTGCGTATCCCATCCAAGTGCAAACGTGCTGCTGTTGGTAAACATTTGGAACTGCCAGAGCCAATAACCTTGTGCACTTTTAAATTTCCAGACACGTCCTGGATTTAATCTATATAATCATCAAATTCATCTAAATCTACGGAAGAAGAATATACAAGTTCCCCATCTGCTGCTGCGACTTCATTATCTTGTACATCTTCCAGTTCATCTTCTGGAATTTCCTTTTCCTTAGCCCTGTTCTCTTCATCCTCAAGAGCACCCATCCGGGCTTTGCGGCGTTCCTCAATATACTGCTCTGCCACTTCATCACAGTCCAGCTTAACAGAACGGTAACGCTTCATACCTGTACCAGCAGGAATAAGTTTACCAAGAATAACGTTCTCTTTAAGCCCGACAAGAGGGTCTATCTTACCCTTAATAGCAGCATCAGTAAGAACCTTTGTTGTCTCCTGGAACGATGCAGCAGAAAGGAAAGAATTAGTTGCAAGTGAAGCCTTAGTAATACCAAGCATAACCTGCTTGCCTTCTGGAGGCTCCTTGCCTTCTGCTGTAAGTTTCTCAACTTCATCCTCAAAATCAAGTGCATCTACCATTACACCTGGAAGGAATGGAGAATCCCCATTATTTTCAATACGGATTTTCTTAAGCATCTGGCGTACAATTACTTCAATATGCTTATCATTAATTTCAACACCCTGCAGACGGTATACACGCTGCACTTCACGTATCATATAATCCTGTACGGCACGTACACCCTTGATTGCAAGAATATCATGAGGGTTTACACTACCTTCTGTAAGCTCATCACCAGCTTCAAGAAGCTGGCCATCTGTAACTTTTATACGTGAACCATATGGTATAAGATATGCCTTCTGTTCACCATTCTCAGGATTTGTAACAATAACCTCTCGTTTCTTCTTAGTATCACGTATAGCAACAACGCCACCAAACTCAGCAATAATTGCAAGACCCTTAGGCTTACGTGCTTCAAAAAGCTCCTCTACACGTGGAAGACCCTGTGTAATATCATCACCAGCAACACCACCGCTGTGGAAAGTACGCATAGTAAGCTGTGTACCTGGTTCACCAATGGACTGTGCTGCTATAATACCAACAGCCTCACCGACCTGTACAGGGTCACCTGTAGCAAGGTTAGCACCATAACACTTTGCACATACACCAATATGGGACTTACATGTAAGGATTGTACGTATTTTAATCCTTGCAGTACCAATATTATCTGCAATCTTCTTAATAGCAACAATACGTGCAGCACGTTTTGGTGTAATCATATGATTAGCCTTAACAATAAGCTCCCCTGCATCATCATATATATTTTCACATGCAAAACGCCCTGTAATGCGTTCCTCAAGTGATTCTATCATTTCTTTGTCATCCATTACGCCAGATATCTCCATGCCAGGTATAAAGTCCCTGTCAGCACAGCAGTCTACCTCACGTATAATAAGGTCCTGTGATACATCAACAAGACGTCTTGTCAGATATCCTGAATCGGCTGTACGGAGTGCTGTATCAGACATACCTTTCCTGGCTCCATGTGCAGAGATAAAGTATTCCAGTACATCAAGCCCCTCACGGAAATTTGATTTAATAGGAAGCTCTATTGTACGTCCTGATGTATCCGCCATAAGCCCACGCATACCTGCAAGCTGTTTAATCTGCTTATCAGAACCACGTGCACCAGAATCTGCCATCATAAATATATTATTATACTTATCAAGCCCATCCATCAAGGCATCTTTTATATCATCATCAGCAATCTTCCAAGTATTAATAACCGCTTTATAACGTTCTTCCTCTGTAAGAAGCCCCCGGCGGAACTTACGTGATATATTTTCAATAGTTTTTTCAGCATCAGCAAGTATAGTCTTCTTAGCTTCTGGTACTGTCATATCTGAAATTGATACGGTCATTGCTGCACGTGTTGAATATTTATATCCAAGTGCTTTTATATTATCCATAGTTTCAGCAGTACCAGTTGCACCATGCACATTTATGCACTTTTCAAGTATCTGCTTAAGCTGTTTCTTAGCTACGTGGAAATCCACTTCAAGCCTTAAGAAATTATCAGGGTCCGTGCGGTCAACAAAGCCTAAATCCTGTGGAAGTATTTCATTAAATATAAACCTTCCAAGAGTAGACTCAATAATCCTCTCTTCCTCTTCACCATCATCATTTATGCCAGTCCTTCTGACTTTTATCTTTGCATGAAGGGTAATAGCCTTATTTTCATACGCAATAATAGCTTCATTTACATTTTTAAATGACTTGCCTTCACCCATAGCTCCTGGACGTTCTTGTGTAAGATAATAAATACCAAGCACCATATCCTGTGATGGTACTGCTACCACACCACCATCAGAAGGCTTTAACAAGTTATTTGGTGAAAGAAGCAAGAAACGGCATTCTGCCTGTGCCTCAACTGACAGTGGAAGATGGACTGCCATCTGGTCTCCGTCAAAATCAGCATTAAAAGCTGTACAAACAAGAGGATGCAGCTTAATAGCCTTACCTTCTACAAGAGTAGGCTCAAATGCCTGGATACCAAGCCTGTGAAGAGTAGGTGCACGGTTAAGCATAACAGGATGCTCACGTATTACCTCTTCTAACACATCCCATACCTCTGTCTGGAGTTTTTCGACCATTTTCTTGGCCTGTTTTATATTATGGGCTGTACCATCTGAAACAAGTTCTTTCATAACAAACGGCTTAAACAGCTCTATTGCCATCTCTTTTGGAAGACCACACTGGTATATCTTAAGCTCAGGACCTACCACAATAACAGAACGTCCTGAATAGTCAACACGCTTTCCTAAAAGGTTCTGGCGGAAACGTCCCTGTTTACCCTTAAGCATATCTGAAAGAGACTTAAGAGGCCTGTTACCAGGACCTGTCACTGGCTTTCCACGCCTGCCGTTATCAATAAGCGCATCTACTGCTTCCTGGAGCATCCTCTTTTCATTACGTACAATAATATCAGGTGCACCCAGTTCAAGAAGCCTTTTAAGCCTGTTGTTCCTATTGATTATACGGCGGTATAAATCATTCATGTCAGATGTCGCAAAACGCCCGCCGTCAAGCTGTACCATAGGTCTTAAATCAGGAGGGATAACTGGTATAACAGTTAAAATCATCCATTCTGGTTTATTACCTGATTCACGGAAAGCTTCAATTACCTCAAGGCGCTTAATAATTCTTGCCCTTTTCTGTCCTGAAGAACCCTTAAGCTCTGCTTTCAGTTCCACAGATTCTTCCTCAAGGTCAATGCTCATAAGCAGTTCCATTATTGATTCAGCACCCATTCCTGCACGGAATGAGTCACCATATTTGCTCCTTGCCTCCTGGTACTCTGCTTCTGACAATACCTGCTTCTGCTGCAGGCTGGTCCCATCCTGTGTTTCAAGCACAATATATGAAGCAAAATACAATACCTTTTCAAGATTTCTTGGAGATACATCAAGTATAAGCCCCATACGGCTAGGTATACCCTTAAAATACCAGATATGTGATACAGGGGCAGCAAGTTCAATATGCCCCATCCTCTCACGTCTTACACTTGATTTTGTAACCTCTACGCCACATCTGTCACATACTACACCCTTATAGCGTATCTTTTTATATTTTCCACAATGGCACTCCCAGTCCTTGCTTGGTCCAAATATCTTTTCACAGAAAAGACCATCTTTCTCTGGCTTCAATGTCCTATAATTGATGGTTTCAGGCTTCTTAACTTCACCACGTGACCACTCCCTTATCTTCTCTGGTGAAGCAAGCCCAATTTTAATAGAATCATAAGTAATATGCTTATCTTCCCTCATATTAGTTTCTGTCATAGTAACCTCCATCTGCCCCTGGCGGGCCGCAAAACAGGATAAGCCAGGCGGATATATAATCCGCCCCGCTATTTGCTTATAACCTAATCAAAATCTGGAACTGGAATTAAATCATCATCAAATGCGTCAAATGCAGCATCCTCAAGCTCTTCTACAGTCCCTTCTGTAAAGCCTGCATCTTCAAATGACTCCCCGTTTCCAAAGGCAAAGTTGTCATCACCATCAATTAATGGCTTAATTTCTGCATCATCGCCCTCTTCTATTTCTTCGCCAAGCTTAACTTCATTTCCCTCTTCATCAAGTACAGTAACATCAAGTGCAAGTGCCTGGAGTTCTTTTAAAAGAACCTTAAATGATTCTGGTATTCCAGGTTCAGATATATTATCGCCTTTAATAATAGCCTCATATGTCTTAACACGCCCAATTACATCATCAGACTTGACTGTAAGGATTTCCTGGAGTGTGTAAGCAGCACCATAAGCTTCAAGTGCCCATACTTCCATTTCACCAAAACGCTGGCCTCCAAACTGGGCCTTACCACCAAGAGGCTGTTGTGTAACAAGTGAATATGGGCCTGTAGAACGTGCATGGATTTTATCATCAACAAGGTGGTGAAGTTTAAGGTAATGCATAAAACCTACTGTTACAGCCCCGTCAAAATACTCACCAGTACGCCCGTCACGCAAATCAACCTTTCCATCCCTGTTAATAGGAACACCTTCCCACTCTTTGCGGTATTCCTGGTTCTCTACAAGATACTTCATAACATCTGGGTCAAGTATATTTGCATATTTATCTTCAAAAGGAACTATATCCTTTAAACGTTTTATTTCTTCTTCATCCTGCGAAGCCTCTGCCTTTTCTAAGGCAACTGCAAGTTCTTCCTGGTTAAGCGGTGTATTTACATAATCATTTGCAACTTCAAGGGTATCCATAATATCATTTTCATTAGCACCATCAAATACTGGCGTAGCTACATTGAAACCAAGTACCTTTGCAGCAAGGCTTAAATGTATTTCAAGCACCTGTCCGATATTCATACGTGAAGGCACACCAAGAGGGTTAAGCACAATATCAAGCGGACGCCCGTTTGGAAGGAAAGGCATATCCTCAACAGGAAGCACTCTCGAAACAACACCCTTATTACCATGGCGGCCTGCCATCTTGTCACCAACCTGGATTTTACGCTTCTGTGCTATATAAATACGCACAGTTTCATTTACACCAGGAGGAAGCTCATCACCATTCTCCCTTGTAAATACTTTAGCATCAACAATTATACCAAATTCACCATGTGGTACTTTTAATGAAGTATCCCTTACTTCACGTGCCTTTTCACCAAAAATAGCACGGAGCAGCCTTTCTTCCGCTGTAAGCTCTGTCTCTCCCTTTGGAGTAACCTTTCCTACAAGAATATCACCTGCACGCACTTCTGCGCCAATACGGATTATACCTCTCTCATCCAGGTCTTTAAGTGCATCATCACCCACTCCTGGTACATCACGGGTTATCTCTTCTGCGCCAAGTTTTGTATCCCTTGCCTCAGCCTCATATTCAGTAATATGGACTGACGTATATACATCTTCCTGTACAAGCCTTTCACTAAGAAGAACTGCATCTTCGTAGTTATAACCTTCCCATGTCATAAAACCAATAAGTGGATTTTTGCCAAGTGCAATCTCACCACCACATGTAGAAGGCCCGTCTGCAATAACCTGTCCTGCCTTGATTTCATCACCCTTGATAACGATTGGCTTCTGGTTCATGCTTGTTCCCTGGTTGCTTCGCTGGAATTTATCAAGCTTATATCTGTGATGCCCGCCTGTCTGTGTCCTTACAACAATTTCATTAGATGCAGAACGTTCAACAATTCCATCTTCCTGCGCAATAACACAGTTTCCTGAGTCAACTGCTGCCTTCATCTCCATACCTGTACCAACAGCTGGCGCTTCTGTTATAAGCAGGGGCACAGCCTGGCGCTGCATATTAGAACCCATAAGTGCACGGTTTGCATCATCATTCTCAAGGAATGGTATCATAGCTGTAGCAACTGAAAATACCATTTTAGGTGATACGTCCATTAAATCTATCTTTGACTTCTGGAACTCCAGTGTATCTTCACGGAAACGTCCTGATACATTGTTCCTTACAAAGTGTCCATCTGCATCAAGCTCTTCATTCGCCTGTGCAACCACATACTTATCTTCTTCATCAGCAGAAAGGTATACAACCTCATCTGTTACAACTGGATTAGCAGGGTCTGTCTTATCAAGCTTGCGGTATGGCGCTTCAATAAAACCATATTCATTAATACGTGCATATGATGCAAGCGAATTAATAAGACCTATATTAGGTCCTTCAGGTGTCTCTACAGGACACATGCGTCCATAATGCGTATAGTGTACATCCCTTACCTCAAAACCTGCCCTGTCCCTTGAAAGACCACCAGGACCTAAAGCAGACAGACGTCTTTTATGTGTAAGCTCACTAAGAGGGTTATTCTGGTCCATAAACTGTGAAAGCTGTGAACTTCCAAAGAATTCCTTTACAGCAGCTGTCACAGGTTTAATATTTATAAGTGACTGTGCAGTGATAGTAGTAATATCCTGTGTTGACATCCTTTCACGCACAACTCTTTCCATCCTTGACAAACCTATACGGTACTGGTTCTGGAGAAGTTCCCCAACAGCACGTATACGGCGGTTTCCAAGATGGTCTATATCATCATCATTACCAATGTCATATTCTATATGCATATTATAATTAATAGAAGCAAATATATCTTCCTTTGTAACATGCTTAGGTACAAGTTCCGATATATTAAACTGTATAAGTTCTTTAATCTCTTCTATATCACTGTTTTCATCAAGAATCTGCTTTAAAAGAGGATAATATACAGCTTCAGTTACGCCAAGCTCTGCTGGGTCAGTATCTGGAAGATATGCTTTTAAATCTACCATAAGGTTTGAAAGCACCTTAGTAACCCTTTCTTCTGACTCAATCATTACATAAGGCACAGCTGAATCCTGCAGCTCTGTTGCAAGCTCTTCTGTAATTACTGTACCTGCATCATAAACCTCACCTGTCAGCTGGTTAACAACATCTTCTGCCAGCTTACAGCCTGCAATACGGTTTTTAAAATGCAGCTTCTTATTAAACTTATATCTTCCTACCTTCGCAAGGTCATACCTTTTTGGGTCAAAAAACATTCCATTAAGAAGGTTTTCAGCACTGTCAACTGACAAAGGCTCACCTGGACGCAGTTTCTTATATAACTCAAGAAGACCATCCTGGTAATTCTCTGTTGTATCTTTTTCAATACTTGCCAGAATCTTTGGTTCATCACCAAAAACCTCTTTAATCTGTTCATTAGTGCCAAGCCCAAGAGACCTTAAGAATACAGTAATAGGCACTTTCCTGTTTCTATCTACACGGACATAAAATACATCGTTGGAGTCTGTTTCATATTCAAGCCACGCACCACGGTTAGGTATTACTGTAGCAGAATACAGCTCCTTACCTATCTTGTCATGGCTTTTCGCAAAATAAATGCCCGGTGAACGTACTAACTGGCTGACAATAACACGCTCAGCACCATTAATTACAAATGTACCTGTTGCAGTCATCAAAGGCAGATCCCCCATAAAAATCTCATGCTCTTTGATTTCTTCTGTTTCCTTATTATGCAGCCTTACCTTAACCTTTAAAGGGGCAGCATATGTTGCATCCCTTTCTTTGCACTGGTCGATATCATATTTAATTTCATCCCTGCAAAGCTCAAAATCTACGAATTCAAGACTAAGATGGCCGCCAAAATCAGAAATAGGCGAAATATCCCTAAAGACCTCCTTTAATCCCTCATCCAGGAACCATTGGTAAGAATCAGTCTGCACCTCAATGAGGTTTGGCATATCAAGAACTTCATTCTGATGGGCATAACTCATTCTCAAACCATTACCTACTTTAACCGGACGTATTCTATTCTTCTCCATACGATGTTCCACTCCTTAACTTTTTAGAGGATTTTGCAGCATTAAAGCTTCCTTGCACACTATTCCCATGCCATGCATGGCACAAATATGCCTGTAATATACAGGTATATGGGCATCTCCCGGGTATATTTTCCAATTACAGCAGAAGCCTTGCCCCTAACTTATTTGTTTATATATATTTTGCAAAAAAGCTTTTCATTTGCAACAAATTATGTTATAATTGTATAAAAATAATTTATTGTATAGTCAGCCACAATAGTGCATTTTTCATATTATCATCAAATCAATTTTCTGTCAAGCTTTTAGCATAAAAAAACAAGGAATACAGGTATATCCGGTTAACATATTTAAAGGAGTCCTGACATTCCTTTTTTTATACTAATTGTATGGCAATTTTTGCAAATATGCATGTGGCTGCATATAACATAAAACATCTGCAATTATGGAGGACAATAATGGGAATTTTAAACATTGAAGAAATCTTAAAAGAAATGACTCTTGAAGAAAAAGCATCTATGTGTTCAGGTGCAGATTTCTGGCATACAGAAGCAATAGACAGGCTTTCACTTCCTGCTGCAATGGTATCAGACGGTCCACATGGGCTGCGTAAACAAGATGATGACCCAGACCACCTTGGAATTGCCGGGAGCATAGAAGCTGTATGCTTCCCTACAGCATCAGCTATGGCATGTTCATTCGACAGGGAACTTATACAACAGACTGGGGCAGCGCTTGGAGAAGAATGCCAGGCAGAAGGTGTCAATGTACTTCTGGGTCCTGGAATAAACATGAAGCGTTCACCTCTGTGTGGCCGCAATTTTGAATACTTTTCAGAAGACCCTTATCTTGCTGGTGAACTTGGTGCAGCATATGTAAATGGTGTACAAAGCGCAGGTGCAGGCACAAGCCTTAAACACTTTGCTGCCAACAGCCAGGAATGGCGAAGGATGAGCATAAGCTCTGAGATGGATGAAAGAACACTGCGTGAAATATATCTGGCAGCATTTGAAAATACCATTAAAGAAGCACAGCCTTGGACTGTTATGTGCAGTTATAATAAAATTAATGGTACATATTCATGTGAAAATAACTGGCTTCTTAACAAAGTCCTCCGTGATGAATGGGGCTTTAAAGGGCTCGTTATGTCAGACTGGGGTGCAATGAACAACCGTGTTGAAGCACTTAAGGCAGGACTTGAACTTGAAATGCCATCAAGCCATGGTGAAACAGACAAACTTATTGTAGAAGCTGTTAATAATGGCTCACTTCCAATAGATATACTTGACAAAGCTGTAAGAAGGGTATTGGAATTAGTAGATAAATCCATAACTAATAAAAAAGAAATTACTTATAATAAAGAAGAGCATCATAAACTTGCTAAAGAGACTGCTGTAAACTCTGCTGTACTTCTTAAAAACAATGGTCTTCTTCCACTGTCTGGCAACCAGAAAGTGGCATTTATAGGCAAATTTGCCAAAGTTCCAAGAATACAAGGAGGCGGTTCAAGCCATATCAACTGTTTTAAGACAGAAAGTGCATTAGATGCCATTGCAAATGTTTTTGGAAATACTATATGTGAAGAAACCTGCACACAGGAAGAAGGACAGTCATTTGTACCACATAAGGCAGACGGGGCTTTAAACTATGATTTTACTTATTCACAAGGTTATGATACAGATAAAGATGAAATTGACCAGCAACTTGTAGATGAAGCTGTACAAAATGCCGCTGCTGCTGATATTGCAGTTATATTTGCAGGTCTGCCAGATTCATTTGAAAGTGAAGGCTTTGACCGCACACACCTTGACATGCCAGCCTGCCAGAACCATCTTATTGAAGAAATCTATAAAGTACAGAAAAATATTGTTATAGTCCTTCATAATGGTTCACCTGTCCTTATGCCATGGCTGGATAAAGCAGGAGCTGTACTTGAAATGTACCTTGCAGGACAGGCAAGCGGCGCTGCTGCAATAGATTTACTATATGGCAAAGCCAACCCTTCTGGCAAGCTTGCCGAAACATTCCCTCTGCGCCTTGAAGACAACCCTTCATACCTGGACTTCCCAGGAAGCAGGGACAAAGTCCGTTATAGTGAAGGTATATTTATTGGTTACAGGTACTATGACAAAAAGAAAATGGATGTACTCTTCCCATTTGGATATGGTTTAAGTTACACTACATTCAGGTATAGCAATATGCGTGTTGAAGTAAATAGTACAATTAATAATAAATCTGGTGATGGACTTAAAGCTAACGATAATGATAAAATTAAAGTATATATTGATATAACCAATACAGGTAGCAAAGCAGGTGCTGAAATAGTACAGCTATATATAAAGAACTTTATTTTCTTAGAAAACAGGCCTGAGAAAGAATTAAAAAATTTCACAAAAGTATTTTTAGAACCTGGGGAAACTAAAACAGCCTGCATGGAACTTAATTTCCGCTCATTTGCATACTTTAATGAAACAATAAAAGACTGGTTTGCAGAAAGCGGCACATATGGAATACTTATAGGTGCATCTTCACGTGATATAAGATGCTCTGCTAGTATTGATATAACCGCATCCAAAAAAATTCCTTTCCATGCATGTGAAACTACAACCTGTGAAGATGTAGAACTTTTTGCAAAAGATACCAGGCCGCTTGATGAAATGCTGTCTAAAAGCAGACATGATAATGTATCAGATGAAGAAACCATCCAAAAGATGAGAAAGGATTTTGGAGGCACCCCAATACATTCAATACTTTCATTTAGCAGTGAAAATTTAAAATATGAAGATATATGTAAGACAATACAAGAATTAAATAATACAGGACAATAAACCTGGATTTAAAATAATGTGTTATAAATAATATAGAAAAATCCTCTTTAACAGGGGATTTTTCTGTATAAAGGAGAATATATTATATGAAAAATAAGCACAAAAAAATTATTATAATATTACTGCTAACCATATCAATTACTACAGGCAGCTTATATATATGGCAGGCTGTTGCGGCATTTGAGCACGGGACAACAGATAAAAAAATTAAAGAAAACATGTTAAATAACACTCCGCCAGCAGACTACAAAATTAACCAGTCTATGCAGGGAGATGCAAAAGATGGCGTATACAATGAATATTTTCTAAAAGACAAACTTCAGACAGTATCAATTAATATTGATGAAAACAATTTAAACTACCTTCTGCAGAATGCAGACCAGAAACCAACTGTTATGACAAACAGCGTTACTATTGGTGATAAAACTATCCATTATACAGGTCTTAAAACAAAGGGAAGCTATACATTAGAACATGCATTTCTGGATAATATTGGAAGTGACAGGTTTTCCTTTACAATTAACTTTGGCAAATATATTAAAAAGAAAAACGGCTATGATAAAAGGCAGAATTTCTATGGCTGTAATAAAATAAGCTTTAATAACTTTTTCTTTGATAAATCAATGATGCGTGAATATATTGCCATGAAACTAATGACAGAAATGGGAGTACCCACGCCACAATACGGTCTGGCAAAACTGTATATCAATAAAAACTACTATGGGGTATATTTCATGGTAGAAGCATTAGACAGCAGCATACTTGAACAGTATTTTGAAACAAACGGAAGTGATACCAGTGATTATATTATCAAACCTGAAAATACCACTTTAGAATACGATAATGATATGGACAAGTTTATAAAAGAAGATGGTACATTTGATTTAAGCACTGTACTTAAAAAAGATGCTGATGGGAACTATACAGCAACAGGGGAATTAAATAAACATACATATTTATGGGAAGAGGACACAGATACACTACAGGATATTGCAACAATGCTTCCCACAGCACTTGGATGGCAGAAGAAACTGACGCAGTTAAGCAGTGGAACAGATTTTAATAATAATAAAATTGATGTCAACAGTAATGAATATTTAGAAATGCTTGGACAAGTTATAGATATTGACGAAGCATTACGTTATTTCGCAACACACAGCTGGCTTGTACAAATTGACAATATGTTTGTAGAACAGCACAATATGGGACTCTATATAGATACTAATGGAAAAAGCCTGTTTCTTCCATGGGATTATGACCTGTGTTTTGGATGTTACTATCCAAGCACAGCAGAAACTACGGCAAATATGGATATAGACCTTATGTATAAAGATGACCAAATTGCATTTGAAAATATATATGGGTCTATGGACGGGCAGCAGGACAACCAAGACAATACGGACACCGCTGCACCTAAAAACGTGCCAGATTACAGCAGCTTTCCATTCTTCCAGGTAATTTACCAGAATAATTCATTAATGGAAAAATACCACCAGTATATGAAAGACTGTTCTATAATTGCAACACTTGGCGGCAAAACATCAGATGACAGGGCATATAACCCTGGCTGGTTTAATTCTTGCATTTCAGATATAGAGGAAGAACTAATACAGGCAGCAGGTGAAAAGCTTGCAGATAATGTATATTACCTTAACAGGACTTCACAGCCACATGATATAGAATTTGCCTTGCCAAACCTGAAAAACATTATAGCACTACGTTCCCTTGGAGTAATGCTGCAAGCTGATGGGACAGATATTTTAGTAAGCGGATATGCATGTAACCTTGAAACACTTGGCAATGCAATGCAGGGAATGTCTTCTAATACTGGCAGGCTTGCTGCTATAGATGCAGGCACTGGTATTTATTCAATAGCAGAATATGGGGACTCATGGGCAAACGAACCACCAGCATTAAACGTAGAAGAAATAGAAGACACAAGTCCATTATATACACATGTAAAAGAATCCCTGGATACATCTGATGCAATTATAAAAATATTTTCAGTTATAAATACAGGAATCCCAGAAGGAGAAAACACTTTGTATTTTCCTGCCGGAAATAATGATAAAGATAATATTCCTCTGGTCTATGCCTGTACAGATAAAGATAAACCAGTAAAGATAGAAGTTAAAAAAGAAAATAATACATATGCTATATCCCCAGGAGATTATAACTGTTTTGCACTTGTATATAATAATTTACCAGAGAAAGAACAAGAAATTATAAAAACACCAGACAACCAGTCTTTAAAATGGATTATGGCAGCTGCATTTATTGCTATTATTGCAATAACATTTCTTTTTATTATTAAAAAACAAAACAATACAAAAAAATATTAAAAAACTTATTAAAAATAATTTCCAGTTATTAT
>VSNJ01000107.1 GCA_009774235.1 Lachnospiraceae bacterium | reverse complement strand
GTTAAATACTATATATTATTATATATTTTTATATACTATACAGAATAATTATATAATATATTAAGTAAAGGATATATATTATAAACTTATTAATTTTATACTTACATTTTTTATTCTTATAACATAACATGATTAAGTAAAATATTATTTACATTCACAAGAAGGATTAAATATATGCATATTCTAATCTGTGATGATATATCCGTACAGGCATTAACAATATACTTGTATTTTAACTAGGGAGGAGTATAAAATGACATTTACAGACAATAAACTATCTGTTAGCAGAAAACAAAAAGAACCCTTACAATTACTATCTGCTTTAAACGGGGCTGTACCTGTTACTGGCAAAATAACAGATACAGAAGATAAAAGACAACGCATATTTGCAGGATATAATAACCATCCTGAAAACTGAAACCAAAAAAAGCAAAAAACAAGAAAACAAGAAATTAGGGGAGATATGGAAGAAAGCAGTACCAATATTGCGCGTATGCACAGATGGCAAAGTAAATAAACTAATGGAGGAAAATAAATTTTATGGTGACACACCACACCATCAAGACCAAACAGCCTATTTTGGGGGTAGCCATACATGGCGTACTGACATATGCCTTTGAAGATTTCTCTGGTCTGGATTTTACTGTAGCTGTCATGGATAGTGCACTTTTCCAGAAAATTTCTAATTAAAAAAAGAATAAAACACATATATAACCTGGCTATCACCACAGATTATATCTGTTTTATTCTTTCAGAAATATTTTTAATTTATTGCTGGTGCCGGCACAAATATTTATCCCTTGTTGCCATCCCGCCACGGATATGACGTTCAGCCTTATTTACATCAAGTACCTGCCTTGCTTCCTCTGCCAGTGCATGGTTAATAGAAGGCAGTCTTTCAGTTAAATCTTTATGTACTGTACTTTTACTGATTCCAAACACTGTGGCGGTCTGTCTGACTGTAGCATTATGTTCCACCATGTACCTGGCAAGTTGCACTGCACGTTCTTCAAGGCTGTTCTCAAGATAGCTGTTATGTCTTTGCTTTCTATACGTTGGCTTTTCCAATTAAAAATGCTCCTCATAAAAGTTTTGTACATTCTATGAGGAACATTGTAAAATTATGCTTAATTAGTGTATTAATACATGCTTTCTGTAATACATCTTGCAACGTGTATGCCACTTGCAGATGCATGTGAAAGTGAATGCGTCACACCACTACAGTCACCTATAACATACAGCCCTTTTTTCTGTGTTTCAAGACATGTATCTATCTCAACTTCCATATTATAAAATTTCACTTCCACACCATACAGAAGAGTATCATCATTCGCAGTTCCATGTGCAATTTTATCAAGCCTGTATATCATTTCAATTATGCCATCAAGTATTCTTTTAGGCATGACAAGGCTTAAATCACCTGGAGTAGCAGAAAGTGTCGGAGTAACAAAACCTTCTGCTATACGTTTAGAATTGCTCCGCCTGCCTCTTATCAAATCCCCAAACCTCTGTACAAGCACTCCTCCGCCAAGCATATTTGAAAGCCTTGCAATACTTTCACCATAACCATTACTGTCCCTGAAAGGCTCTGAAAAATGTTTTGAAACAAGAAGTGCAAAGTTTGTATTATCAGTGTGTTTTGCTGTATCTTCATAACTATGCCCGTTTACAGTTACTATTCCATTGGTATTCTCCGTAACCACAACACCATGTGGGTTCATGCAGAATGTACGCACTAAATCTTCAAACTTCGCAGTCCTGTATACAATTTTACTTTCATAAAGTTCATCTGTAAGATGTGCAAAAACTTCAGCAGGCAGTTCAACACGCACCCCAATATCAACACGGTTTGACTTTGTAGAAAGTGAAAGCTCACCACACACTTTCTCCATCCATTTGCTTCCGCTGCGTCCAGCTGAAATAATACATTTACTACAGCTATAACTGCCATCTTTAGTTTCTATAATATACTTCCCATTATTATAACGCACATGTTCTACAGGTGTATCGAAATAAAAAGTAACATTATCTTTTAATTCATTATAAATATTCTGTAATACTATATAATTTACATCTGTACCCAGATGGCGTACTGAAGCATCAAGCAGATGGAGACCATTCTGTATACATAATTTCTTTATACTTGTATTTGCAGTTGAGTACAGTTTTGTACCCTCACCACCAAATTTTAAATTAAGCTGGTCTACATACTGCATAAGCTCCAACGCTTTTTCTCTCCCTATATATTTATAAAGAGTTCCTCCGAACTGGTTCGTAATATTATATTTGCCATCTGAAAATGCACCTGCACCACCAAAACCATTCATAATAGAACAACTTTTACAATGTATACATGACTGGACTTTGCCGCCATCAATTGGGCATTTACGTTTTTCTAAAGAATGTCCTGCCTCAAATACTGCTATCTTAAGACCCTTGTTAAGCTTTACCAGCTCATATGAAGCAAATATCCCTCCTGGACCTGCTCCAATTATAATAATATCATAATCCATATACGGCACTCCTTCTATTATTTAAACAGATACCTTTAATACATAAATAAATATATGTATTTTCTAATTATCCGCTTACAAACAAGCCTTATTAATAAAGCCTTATTCTTGCTGCCTGTATTTTTACAACATAGAAGTCTTCATTTATATGGCTTATTTAATAAGGTAAAATAACTTTTCCGAATACTATTTTACAATATTTCACCACCAAAAAACAGGTCTTTCTTTAATTTTTTTATATTAGTACCATTATATAACAGAAGATATTATTGTAACATATAATAATTTGTATTATAATGTATCTGGTCAGGTTTTTGTGGTAAATCCTGGCTGTACTTGCAACGTTAATCATGTATTTTGGGCAAAATATCAAAAGGAGCTACATAACATGAAAAAGATTGTATTAACCGGCGGCGGTACTGCCGGCCATGTTACACCAAATATTGCATTAATACCTGCATTAAAAAAAGAGGGATATGAAATACATTATATTGGCTCTTATGATGGTATTGAAAGAAAACTTATAGAAGAACTGGAAATACCATATTATGGCATTTCCAGTGGAAAATTGCGCAGATATATAGATTTAAAGAACTTAAGTGACCCATTTAAAGTTGTAAAGGGTCTTGCCCAGGCAAGGCATATACTTGGCAAGATAAAACCAGATGTTATATTTTCAAAAGGCGGGTTTGTAGCTGTACCAGTTGTACTTGCAGCTAAAACACGAAGAATACCTTGTGTTATACATGAATCCGATATGACACCAGGCCTTGCCAATAAAATATGTATACCATGTGCAGTAAGGGTATGTACCAATTTCCCTGAAACATTGGATTATATTCCATCAGAAAAAGCTGTTCTTACTGGTTCACCTATAAGGGAAGAACTTTTCCATGGTGACAGGAACAAAGGGCTTGCCTTCTGTCATTTTGATAACAGCAAACCTATAATTCTTGTAATTGGTGGAAGTCTTGGTGCTGTTGCTGTCAATAATGCAGTACGTGGGCTTCTCCCACAGATTTTAGAAAGGTTCCAGATAATACATCTATGCGGAAAGGGAAAACTTGATTCCTCCCTTAATGATACAAAAGGTTATGCACAGTTTGAATATATAAACGAAGAATTACCTGACCTTATGGCCGCTGCTGATATAATGGTTTCACGGGCTGGTGCTAATGCTATATGTGAAATACTCGCTTTGCGTAAACCTAATATACTTATACCTCTTTCAGCAGAAGCCAGCCGTGGCGACCAGATACTTAATGCTGCTTCATTTGAAAAACAGGGCTACAGTATAGTTATACAAGAAAAAGATATTACAAAAGAAAACCTTTCTGATGCAATAAACCAGATTTATATTAACAAATCTATGTATATTAAAGCTATGAAACAAAGCAGGCTTAATAATTCAATAGAAAAAATAACAGGACTGGTAAATGAAGCCGCCAGCCGTAAACATAAATAGCAAAATATAGAAATGAGGATTAAATATGAAGCTTCCACAAGACCCTGTAATGCTTTTAAGTTATATAAATACCCAGCTCCGTGACTTCTATCCATCACTTGATGAACTTTGTAAATCACTGGACACGGATAAGGAACAACTTATTAATAAACTTTTTTCTGCTGGTTATAAATACGATAAAGTGCTTAATAAGTTTATTTCTGCATAAGAAAACCCCTGTATATATGGCTTAATGCCAAATATACAGGGGCTTTCTTATGCAAGTATTAAATTAAACTATTTAAAGAGTTACAACATTTCCTGTTATATCCCTTGACACCCACATTGACATGCCTGGTCCATGGTTTCCATATGGTCTTGTATGAAATCCAAACCGTTCATAGAAACTTTCACGTCCATATGCTGCCATCAGGCTTATCATAACAGTTTCACCATCAAGTACATCCTTTCTGATATAATCCAGCACACGGCTGATTAATTCTGTACCAATATGATATCCCTGGTATCCAGGGTGTACAATAACATCTGTTATAAAATACGTATATCCGCCATCACTTACTATTCTTGCCATTCCAACAGGCTTTCCACCACATACAGCGACACAAAGGTAAAACGAGTTATTAATGGCTATTGCAGCACGCTTTTCAGTTACTTTTATCCAGCTGGCTGATTTTCTTAATGCATTATAATCTTCTACCGAAATATTGTTTGTATATACTATTCTGTCTAATTGCATTTCTTCCATAAATAACCCCCGTCTCCTGGCCAATAATTAAAGCTTAAATACTTCTACACTCTTTTGCAGTTCAGAAGATAAGTTCTGAAGATTTCCTGCGGAAGTAGCCAGGATATTTATAGTAGCATTAAGCTCTTCCATAGAAGCTGTTGTCTGTTGTGAAGAAGCAGCATTTTCTTGTGAAATAGCAGAAAGACTTGAAATAATCTCCACTACACTTACTTTTTCTTCATTGCAAGCGTCTGTCTTTAACTTAATCTCTTCTGCTTCATCACGTGACTGGTCAATTCCAATATGTACATTTGAAAACTGCTGCCTGGTCTGTTCAAACTTCTCCTGCTGCTTATCTACAATTTCACGTACTTCATCCATAACTTTAACTGTGTTTTCAGAATCTTCAAGAAGTTCTTTAATAGTTTCTGCTATACTGCCTGCCGACTCGTTTGACTGTTCTGCAAGTTTCTGTATCTGGCCTGCAACTACTGCAAAACCACGGCCCTGTTCACCTGCCCTTGCTGCTTCTATAGCAGCGTTAAGTGATAAAAGATTAGTTTCTTCTGCAATAGATGTAATAAGCTTAATGGCTTCACTGATTTTAGCTGCTGACTCATTAGTAGCATTTACCCTGTTGGCTATTTTTTCAATAGCTTGCATTGTATCATCATTAGATGTTGCAAGTTCATCTATAATAACCATTGCTTTATCACCATTAGCTTTCATATCACCAGATATTTTATCAAGGTTTGATACAGAAGCAACTATGCCACTAATCATATCACCAATGGCATCAATACGTATTGATGCATTCTCAACATCTCCTGCCTGTGCAACAGCACCTTTAGAAATACCTTCTACTGCATGTCCGATTTCATCAGATGTAGCACTTGTCTGTGATGCCATACTGCTTAATTCATTACCCTCCACATTCAGTACATCAACAGAATTTTTAATATTAGATACCACATCTGTAAGCTCCTTCTGGAGTTTATGGACACCTCTCACCATATCACCAAGTTCATCACTTCTGCCCAGACCCTTTTTATCAATCTCTATATCCAGATGTCCTTCTGAAATTTTAGCAATAGCCCCTTCTGCTACAACTATACCACTTTTAATTCTTACCGCAACAAACATTATAATAGCCAGTGAAGCTATTCCTATCACAATAAGTGACACTATTACGAGTGTTGTCTTAGACTTTACAAAAGAATCAACGCTGTTTGCTGGCTGCCCTACAAAATACATTCCAACTGTATTTCCATCAGAATTAACCATTGGCATATAACATGCATAATAATTAATATTATTAACAGCAATATTACTTAAATGCACAATTTCACCCTGCTCTGTTACCTTCCGGTATACTTCTGGGTCTGCTGTTGTTCCTAATATCCTCTCACCTGTTTCCTCATTGATAAGGGATGTTGCATACCTGACATCACCATAAAACAACGTAACCTCTTTATCATTGCCTTTAGTAAAGCTGTCAAGAAGCTCCTGGTCCTGTGTAACATTAAGGTTTCCTTTCATAAGCTCATCACCAGAAGCAGATAGTGCATAATCCCCAGCATCAACAGCTGAATAAGCAGCACTTACACTTGTAGTTATGGCTTCAAGTGCATTAAATACTTCTTCCTGCATACCTTCACGTATGCCTCTTATTCCAACAAATGTAAGAACTATTCCCATAATAAGGGTTGGAACTATGGATATCCCCAATATTTTACCAATTAAGGACAACCGGTGCCTTCCTACTGCTGCCTGGTTTATTTTTACGTTTTTCTTTGTTACCTCCATACACTGTCCTCCCAGTTATTAGATTTGTAAATTATGAGCCGGCATATTGCATAATTATGGCACAAATGCATATATTATTATATCACCAATATGCTGTAAAAGCTATTATTTTCGTATAATTTTGTATGAAAAATATTACTAACAGGAAATGGAGGCTATCAATGGAACTTATAACACATACTATACAGACCAATGAATTAAAATGCAGAAGCAATATACAGGCAACCCTTGAAGATGACATGAATGTGCCTGACACCAAACCAGATATTGAAAAACTTATTAAAACACAGGGCGAAATACAGCTTGCAGATGTAACCCCGTCTGATGGAAAAGTAAATGTACGTGGAAACCTTTCCTTTTCACTTCTTTATTCAAGTAATGATGATATACGTCCAATACATAATATAAGAGGACAAATTCCTTTTAATGAATCAGTTAATATGGATAATATCACTGCTTCTGATGAAATACTGTGCCATTTCGAACTGGAAGACTGCCAGGCAAGCCTTATAAATTCAAGGAAAGTAAGTATACGTGCAATATTAAGCCTTGACTGCTGCCTTAATGAACAGAAAAATTCCACTATAGGCACTGATATAGTTTCAGAAGATGCTGCAAGGGCTGGAATGGATGAAACTGTTATACCAGACGGACTTAATAAGAAATTCAGTACAATATCATATACACAGCTTGTACTACAGAAAAATGATATATTCAGGATAAGTGATGAAACCTCCCTGCCTAAAGGAAAACCTGCCATTGATACTCTTCTTTACTACGAGATGGCTCCACAAAACCTGCAGACAAGAATTGTAGATGATGGCATACGGATTATAGGTGATATCCTTCTTTTTGCACTTTATACTCCTGAAATAGAAGAACGGCGTCTTGAGTATATTGAAACTGAAATACCATTTGATGGAATTGTAAATTGCAATGGATGCTCTGAAAGCATGATACCTGATATAGAGGTTTCTATTGCCTCAAAAGAAGCAACAGCCAAACCTGATGAAGATGGCGAAAACCGGCTTCTGGATATTGAACTTATCCTGAAACTTCAGATGAAGTTTTATGAAGATAATGAAATGCAAATACTTGATGACGCTTACTCCACATCATGTAACCTCCAGCTCTCCAAAGAAAATATTAACTATGAAAAACTTCTTATGAAAAACCAGAGCAGTGTACGTATTTCTGACCATGTAAAGATAAATAATGGTGAAAATATATTGCAGATATGCAGCAGCAGTGGCACTATACAGGTTGATGAACAGGAAATAACAGATGAAGGCATACAGATTGAAGGTGCAGTAACACTTGATATACTTTATATAACAGATAATGATGACAGGCCTCTCAGCATGGCAAAAGGAATTATACCATTTAACCATCTTATTGAAGTAAAAGGTATATCACCAGATGATTCATATGAACTACAGTCAGATATAAACCAAATAAATATAATAATGATTGACAGTGACGAAGTAGAAGCTAAAATCAACCTTTCTCTATGTGCACTTGTATTTACTGGAAAAAAACAAGATGCGATAACAGGAATAGCCGAAGTACCACTTGATATGCAGAAATTTAATGATATGCCTGGCCTTGCTGGCTTTATAGCTGGTCCTGACGACACATTGTGGGATATTGCAAAAGAATATAACACTACACTTGAAAGCATAATGGAATTAAACGGGCTAACAAGCAGCCAGATACATAAAGGTGACCGGCTTCTTCTTATGAAAATAGTTGATGGGATATAATACCAGCCAGAAATATATGTATACAGGTTCCAGGTGTCAAAATCCTGTACTAAGGATTTTGACCACCAGACCTGAAATAATTTAACCTAATTAATAAAAAACTATTCTATAACTTTAATCCATCCTTCTGGAGCTTCAATACTTCCCATTTGTATGCCTGTAAGAGTATCATACAGTTTCTTTGTAACAGGACCCATATCATCCATGCCACTAGGAAAACATATATCTCCGTCACTATATGCAATTTTTCCTACAGGTGAAATAACTGCCGCAGTTCCACAAAGCCCACATTCTGCAAAGTCTTTTACTTCATCTAAATAAACTTCCCTCTCTTCAACTTCGAGTCCTAGATAATCTTTAGCTACAACCATAAGTGAACGGCGTGTTATAGATGGCAGTATGCTTCCAGACTTAGGAGTTACTACTTTATTGTCCTTTGTTATAAAAATAAAGTTTGCGCCACCTGTTTCCTCTACTTTTGTACGTGTAGCAGCATCAAGATACATATTTTCATCAAAACCTTTATTATGTGCATCAACAATGGCATGAAGGCTCATAGCATAGTTAAGCCCTGCCTTAATATGGCCTGTGCCATGAGGTGCTGCCCTGTCAAAGTCACATACACGTATTGTAATAGGCTTTGCTCCTCCTTTAAAATATGGGCCTACTGGTGTACAGAATACCCTGAACTGGTATTCATTAGCAGGTTTAACGCCAATAATTGCATCACTGCCAAACATATAAGGCCTTATATATAAAGTTGCACCTGAACCGAATGGAGGTACATAGTCAATATTTGCCCTGACCGTTTTTACTACTGCATCAATAAAACGCTCTTTAGGAAATTGCGGCATCTCTAACCATGCAGCAGAACCCATAAGTCTTTCTGCATTCAAATCTGGCCTGAAGCAGACTACATTGCCATCCTTTGTTGTATATGCTTTGAGTCCTTCAAAAATAGTCTGTGCATATTGAAGGACACAGGCACATTCACTGATAACTACTGTATCATCTTCAATAAGTGCCCCTTCATCCCAGGCACCATTTTTATAATTTGACACATATCTCTTGTCTGTCTTCATATAACCAAATCCAATATTACTCCAGTCGATGTCTTTCTTTGCCATATTATTACTTCCTTTCATAGTAGTCTAAAGTGTATATGTAAACTTCCCTGTTAATAATACCAAAGCAGTAAATACTCCAACACACTCTTGTTAAATTCTACATCCTGTCATTTAATGTGTCAAGGTACTATCCTTAACCCACTTCATCATTATGATGAATATTTTTCATCTTATCTGCTGCAAAAACATTATTTTCCAAAATGTTACTCTTCAATAAGGTTAATTCTCCTTATATGACGCTCATCATTTGAAAATTCTGTTTCAAGAAATGTATCTGTTATCTTTAACGCAAGCCCTGGTCCTACTACCCTTGCACCCATCGCCAGAATATTGGCATCATTATGTTCCCTTGTTGCCTGTGCACTAAATGTATCATGGCAAAGCGCAGCACGTATACCTTTTATTTTATTAGCAGCAATAGATATGCCTATACCTGTACCACATATAAGTATGCCTTTGTCACATTCCCCTGATATAATTGCATTTGCTACCTCTCTTGCATATACTGGGTAATCACATGACTTTTCCTCATAACACCCATAATCTTTGTATTCAACACCCTTTTCTTTTAAATGCTCCATAATCTCCTGTTTCAGGCCATATCCTCCATGGTCACTGCCCAATGCTATCATTGTCTTCTCCTCCTTCTTCGTGATAAATTGCTTCTATCCTAAGGATTACTCTTTCAACCCTTTTATGGATCTCCTCAAAAAAACTCTCATACTGTACATCATCTGCCCCATATGGATTAACCATATCTGTATCTTCTCCTATAAATTCCCCAATCGTATAAATATTACTGTCTATACCAAAATCTTCCATAAGTTTTACTTTTTCACTTAATGTCATAACAAGTATAAGAGTATCCTGTGTTATATCTTCTTTTGATAATTGTATTGAATGTTCATGGTTGCTTACTTCCATATCATGGCTGCTAAGTATCACATTTACTTTTGGGCTTATAGGCTCTGAAAAAAGGACAACAATCCCACGTGAAACAGCCTTTGGAAGCCATGCAGGTGCTATTTCTTTATAGACAGCTTCCGCTATAGGGCTGCAAAAAGTATTAGCTGTACATACAAAAATTACTTTATCATAACTTTTCATGTCCTCCTCCTTTCTTTTATGTTCCAGCTGGCATTATTATACCTGTATTATGTGGCCGGCTGCTGCTTTAAGCATCCTGTTCATCACTGCCCCGCCCAGGATACCAGCACCAAAACTCTCTGAGTAAATATACTGTACTTCCATGTAGTCCATCTCCCTCAATATATTATATAAACTGGCAGCAATAGAATTTTCACTTTTTCTTGTCCCTATGCTTTTTATAATATTACATTTATACTTGTCTTTTGTTTCATCGGTAGCTATTACAGCTGTCTTATACCCTTCAGTATCTTTTTCACTTACAAGGCTGTTAATCTTACGGGCAACCCTGTCTGGACTTCCCTCAACTATTAAAAGCTGTCCCTTTGGTGCATAATGGCGGTATTTCATGCCTGGAGCCTTTGCTACTATGTCTTTCTGAGGCAATATGCCCTCTATTGCAGGGTCTGTGCTTACATCACAAAGAACATCCTTTAGCATGTCCTTAGTTATATACCCTGGCCGTAATATTACTGCCTTACTGCCAGATACATCAACTATTGTAGATTCAATTCCTATGTCCGGACTCCCACCATCAATTATTATATCAATCCTGCCATCCAGGTCTTCTATAACGTGTTTTGCCTGCGTAGGGCTTGGTCTTCCAGATAAATTAGCACTTGGTGCTGCAATATAAACGCCAGACCTTTTTATAAGTTCCCTTGCAACAGCATGACATGGCATCCTTACGGCTACTGTATCCAGACCGCCAGTAGTCTGCGGCGGGACTGTTTCTTTTTTCTTAAAAACAAGCGTAAGTGGCCCCGGCCAGAATGCCTTGGCAAGTTTTAATCCATCTTCTGTAACTTCCGCTATATCATAAAGACTCTCTATACAAGCTATATGTACAATAAGTGGGTTGTCTGACGGACGCCCCTTAGCACTATATATTTTTGATGCGGCCAAAGGATTAAGTGCATCCCCGCCAAGACCATAAACTGTTTCTGTAGGAAAAGCCACAAGACCGCCATCTTTAAGTATATGGCAAGCTTCCTCAAGCTCCTCTCCCTTGAAATTATCTGGATTTATTTTTATTATGCCTGTTGTCATCCTAAGCCTCCGTTCAAGCTTGTAACCTCTGCAGAAGACTGCCCTTCACTGCTGTCTGCTGCCTTAAGATAATTTATAATTCCATTTGCAACTGTTTCCGCAACTTTCTTCTGGTAATCCCCACTTGCAAGCAGCTGTGCTTCTTGTGGGTTTGATAAAAAACCGCATTCTACAATTATTGCAACACCAGCAGAATTCTTTAATATGTAATAATCTGAATTAGGCTTTGCTACCCTTTTATTATTTTTATCAAGTCCAGCAGCCAGTTCTTTCTGCATAATCTCAGCAAATTTCTTACCTTCTTCAGAAGTAGTCTGGTAAAATACTTGTGCCCCTTTTGAACTTTCCTGTGTAAAACTGTTCTGGTGTATGCTTACTATTGCATCAGGTTTTTCACTGTTCATAAGCTCTACTCTTTTTTTCAAATCTGCTACTTTTTTGCTTCTGTCACCTTCACTATACAAACCTGTATCTGTTTCCCTTGTCATAACAACTTCACAGTCTTTTTTCTGTAACTCTTCTTTTAAATACAGCGATATTGCAAGGTTAATATCTTTCTCATATGCCCCATTCACACCTACTTTGCCAGGGTCAATTCCACCATGCCCGCTGTCTATAAGGACTTTATATTTTTTATTATTTTTCACTGATACTTCTTTAAAAACATCTTTTGCTGTAATATATGTTATTATACCCACAACAAAAAGAACACATACAGTAATAACCATTACCATTGAGCCAGACTGTTTTACCTTAGCCATTTACACTGTCCTCCAAGCATATAATATTAGAATATACAAGCCTGCAATGAAGTGGCGGGACTATAAACCAATCTCCACACCACAAGGCTTCCAAAAAATATATCCACGTTTATTATATATATGCCACTTTATACACTTAAAGAACGCATAATGTTTACAGATAAGACTTATCCACAATATTTTGCTACTGTGTCCCATACCGCAGCAGTTTCCATGCCAAGCTTCCAGAAAGCCATTCCTGCTGCACCACCATCAATAACAGCTTTCATCTTTAAATCCAATGACTTAGGGTTCTCTATCCACATTTTACATATAGAACCATTCTTCCTGTACTCCACATAGTCAAGACCTGCCTCTTCATCCCAGGTTATTTCTGCACCTGAGCCAGAAGCAAGTTCAGAAGCATATCCCATGGAACATGCCTCAGAACTAAGTTTTACACTGCCATTTTCTGTAGTTTCTGTCCATATCCTTGAATAGAATGGAAGTGCAATTATAGTCTGTTCTGCTGGTACCTGTTCAATAGTATTTTTCACTGAATCCTTTACATACCCAAGTGAGGACACAGGCCCAGCTTCTTCTGAACCCGCATAATATTCATCATATGCCATAGTAATAATATAATCTGCAACATTTGCCTGTTCTGTCCTGTTATAATATTCAGAATAACTTGCTGGCGGATAATTATCAATAGATAATATTACCCCGTTATTACGGCACATAATTCCAAGTTCCCTTATAAATTGTATAAAATCTTCCCCATTTTCCTGTCTTACATTCTCAAAATCTATATTAATTCCATCAAGGTTATACCTTATAGCTTCTGCTATAAGATTTTTGGCAAGTCTCTGCCTTCTTGTGGTTGACCTTAATACTTTGCCTATCTTCATACCAGGGTCAAAATCATCACACAATCCCCAAACCTGCAGTCCAGACGCATGTGCACGCTCAATATATGTATCATCTGCAATAGATGATATATTACCTGCATTATCTATTGTTTTAAACCATGTAGGTGCTACTACATTTACACCTTTTGTTGAAACAATCAGGTCTGACAGTGTGCTGTTAGCAGATGAATTTGTAACCTGGTGCCATACAAGGTTTACTCTTTCTGGCAGAAGGGTATGTGTATATTCCTCTTTCTGGAAATTAGTAGTCCGCATCTCCTCTTCTATACTTCCCATCCTGTCTTCTTTTACATAACCAATAATTCCATCCTCTGTCATAGCTTTATAAAAACCATTATTATCCCCATCTTCTAAAATAAGAAGCTTTGCTCCCTTTTCAAGGTCTGACAATATATCACTCTTGGTATCTGCCTCATAACGTAGCTGTGTTTCTTTCTTTACAGAAGAATACTTTTCTTTCACACCATATTTATAATTTATAACTACCCTGTCAGGATTGTCAAACTTTTTATAATCAACTGCTGTATATTGTTTAATATAATCGGCTGCAACATAAACAATATCATCTTTAACTTTAACAATTTTATAATCCTTGGTTTCCCTTCTTTTATTGACAAGTGATATATTACTGTTAATTTCTGCTGTTATAATTGCAGAAGAAGTTGTATATAATAATTTATTCTCTATAGAATCCCAGTAAAATCTTGGGTTCAGTATCTCTTTTACTGTACCCATGTCAAGGTAAACCTGGCCATCTTCATATAAACCTGGTGTACTACCTGGTTCATCCTGTAAAATAAGCTGTACCTGGCCATCTTGTACATTAAAATAATCTTTAAGGTCCATGTGCTTTTTACTTGGCATATTCTTCCTTACTACTGAAATAATAGAAATTACTATAATAAGCAATACTACTACTGCAGCTGGAATAATAATTTTTTTCTTTTCCATATGTCAGCTTCCTCATCTTTTCATATAGTTATATTATGTATTATGTATAAGTA
>VSNJ01000106.1 GCA_009774235.1 Lachnospiraceae bacterium | reverse complement strand
TTTTCAATTAATTTATCAGGTATTTTGGCAATAAAAATAGAAAAATTTTTCCTGTCAAAATTTAAAATCTACAGATATTAATAATACAGTTAAATACCAGGACGTATTTATCCAAGTCAAAATATTAGCATTTAACCACCTTAGTAATCATAAGGACTAGTGATAACAATTATTTTAACGGAGGAAATTTATATGAATGAAATACACATAAATAATAAAAACAACTATTACCAAAGATTTGAAGTTCTAAAAACAAACAGAAATAAAAGATATAAATACAATGAATTTCTAGTAGAGGGAGTGCGTAGTTTAAAAGAGGCGGTTAAAAACGGCTGGAATATCAAATCTTGGATTTATAATAAAAATAACCTGTCAGACTGGGCTAAAGAAACCATCCATACCGTAAAAACCGAAACAAATTACTGCCTTACACCACAACTTTTAAAAGAACTAAGTGGCAAAGAAAACACTTCAGAACTAATGGCAGTTATTGAATGCCATAACAGCTGCCTTGATGATATAAAGTTATTATCAAATCCGTTTATTGTTTTATTTGACCGCCCATCCAACAAAGGTAATCTTGGAACAATGATACGTTCATGTGATGCAATGGGTGCAGATATGTTAATTATTACAGGACATGCTGTAGATTTATATGAACCAGATGTTGTTGTTTCTGCAATGGGTTCTTTTTTTAAACTGCCAGTTGTAAGAGTGACAGATAATAATGAGTTATATGGATATATACAAAAATTAAAACAAAAATATCCCGGCTTTACAATTATTGGAACTACAGCACATAAAGAAAAGCCTGTCTATACTATTAATTTAACCAATCCTCTTATGCTTATGATGGGAAATGAAACCATGGGACTGAACAAGACATTCAAAGAATACTGTGATGTTTTATGTACTATACCTATGTCACCAGAATCATATGCAACTTCTTTTAATGTAAGCTGTGCCGCATCTGTTTTAATGTATGAAGTTACAAGACAAAGGCAAGTAAAATCCAGACCCACAGAACGCACAATATGAGGTGTGGATACCAATAACAAAGAAAAAGGTATAGGGATGGACTTATGGACAAAAAATTTTATATAGCTTTGCGGGCGTTAAAATAATAAAGTAAAGGTTTTTATATGCCAGCCCTAAAAAATGGTGTTTTATTGCATAACAGAAAAGCAGGGAACCGGCCACTAATAAAAGTGATATGTTCTCTGCTCTTGTTTGCACCCTGGTAATACATACGTTTCAATGTAAAGTAATTATCTGTTGCTGCAAGTATCTTATTTTTTACAATAACATATTGATAACCTTCTTTATCATCAAGCTGTTATTCAAACTCCTTAACTAACTTATCTGTAATTTACTGTATTTCTTTATTAATTTCTTCTGTTGTATGTTCTAATTTTTTCTGTGCTTCACTGTTTTCTGCTTTGCCAGCTTTTATTTCTGGGACTTCAATATCTGTCATATTTCTGGAACATATTCTGCATAAGTATATTTTTTATATTTTCAGATTTTATTGAAAATTGAATATCTTCAAATAGTTCATCTGATAATAATTTAATTATATTTTTCACATTTTAAGGTTTTCTCCCTTATAATTGCTGGGATATTAATTATAACCTGCCCAGACTGCAGCACATTTTACTGCCTTTTTCCACCCTTCCAGTTTCTCCTTCCTTTCTTCTTCTGTTATTCCTGGCAAGAAAATTTTACTTGTTTCCATATTGCCTGCAATCTCTTCTTTATCCTTCCAGTATCCTACAGCAAGACCTGCAAGACCTGCTGCACCCATGGCAGTACTTTCTGTACAGCTTGGAAGTATTACAGGTATATTAATAATATCAGCCTGTACCTGCATTAAAAAGCTGTTTGCACTTGCGCCTCCATCTGCTTTTAATGCAGAAAGCCTTATTTCTGAATCTGCTGTCATAGCATCAAGCACATCATTTGCCTGGTATGCAACAGATTCAAGAGTTGCACGGATAATGTGATATTTGTTTGTACCACGTGTAAGCCCTGTAATAGTTCCCCTTGCATCCTGGTTCCAGTAAGGCGCACCAAGACCTGTAAATGCTGGCACAACATAGCATCCATTAGTATCTGGGACTTTCTGCGCCATTATCTCTGAATCTGCAGCAGACTCAATTAAGCGCATTTCATCACGCATCCATTGTACTGCAGCACCTGCAATAAAAATAGAACCTTCCAAGGCGTATGTTACTTTGCCATCAAGTCCCCATGCAATAGTAGTTACAAGCCCGTTATCTGAATATACAGGAACATCTCCTGTATTCATAAGCATAAAACAACCTGTGCCATATGTATTTTTTACATCACCTTTATTAAAACATGCCTGTCCAAAAAGTGCTGCCTGCTGGTCCCCAGCTATGCTGGCAACAGGAACCATGCCTCCAAAATATGAACTGTCTGTCATGCCATATATTTCACTTGACTGTCTTACTTCTGGCAGCATTATTCCAGGAATACCAAGTTCACGCAATATATCATTGTCCCATTGCAGTTCATTAATATTGTACATCATAGTGCGTGATGCATTTGAATAATCAGTTACATGTACTTTGCCTTTTGTAAGATTCCAGACAAGCCATGTATCAACCGTACCAAATAAAAGTTCACCATTTTCTGCCCTGGCACGTGCACCTGGCACATTATCAAGAATCCATTTTAACTTTGTAGCAGAGAAATATGCATCTGCCACAAGCCCTGTTTTCTTACGGAATATTTCTGCCAGCCCTTTTTCTTTCAAGCTGTCACAATATTTTGATGTACGGCGGCACTGCCACACAATAGCATTATATACTGGTTCACCAGTATACTTGTCCCATACAATAGTTGTTTCCCTTTGGTTTGTTATTCCTATTGCTGCTATATCTCCTGCTGAAGCACCTGCCTTTGCCATTGCTTCTACAGCAACACCAAGCTGGGAAGACCATATTTCACTAGCATTATGTTCTACCCAGCCTGGCTTTGGAAAAATTTGTGTAAACTCTTTCTGGGCAACTGATACAATTTTACCTTTTTGGTTAAATAAAATACAACGGTTACTTGTAGTGCCTGCATCAAGTGCCATAATATATTTTCTCATAAAAACCCCTTTCTATAATAAACCAGACAATATCCTGGACATACACCAGACATATATTTGCAATATATATTACCTAAAACCAGGCATCCGTCACCTGCCTGCTTGAAAACCAGATAATCCACATATTACTTTAAATATTTTTTTATAAAATACAATCCCCACTATAAAGAAACTAAAATATAATTTTATTATAGCGGGGTATTTTTAATAATATAAACTTAAATATTATTATACTTCTTTAAGCAAAGCCTGAAGCAGCATAATATGGTATTCCTCATCTTTAATAATTCTTGCTATAACTGCATTAACACAATCATCCCTGATTATCTGCATATGTGCTTTGTACTGGCTTATAGCGTCTTTCTCTGCTTCTATATCTGCAATTATCATTTTTCTGGCATTACCAGGTATAGACAAATATCCAGGTGTCCACATTCTATTGCTACCATTGCGGTATTTCGCTACAAAACTAATATCTCCGCCAAGCAGTACCACAAGTTCACCAAGTTTCTGTAAATGTATCATTTCTGCCATTGCAATTCCAAGTATTGTTTTAGCTAAAGGACATTTAATACAAGATAAACGGTTTTCATTATTAATATACTGTGTAATTGCTGACATTTCAGATACAGAACCACAGTAATCAACACTGAGCAGGTCTGCATATACCTGGTTTCTGCTTCTTACTTGTACAGGAGGATAAGGAAGGTCTGCCATAGCTGGCCTTATACCCTGGAAATTACAGTTATTAGCAATTAAATTCTCTTTTTCTTCCATACACTATTTTCTCCAAAAATATTTATTTGGAATAGTATATTAAAATATTGGAAAAGTGTACTTATTCATTTTAAATATCTTTATAAAGTGCATAAAAATCTGACTCCATATTTTCCAGCTGTCTTTTGCAAAAGCTGCTGGCATCATCAAGTGCAGCATTATAAATATAACTTCCTAAAATATCCATAAAAAAATTATATACGTTATCCTGTCCAATATACCCTAAGTCCAGATTATATTCTTCTTTAAAGAAATAATGTATTTCATCCATTATTTTCTTTTTATCACTGTCTTTTATATTAACCATAATAATCCTCCATGCCGGCTTTGGGCGGTTCAAATAACATAGCAGGACAAGCCTGCTTTAGAAAAATGCTGGTTTTGCATTTTTCCTGTGTGAAATTTAATATATCTTATGTAGCTTTTTTTGCTGCCTTAGATATATTTTTCACACTAATCCCCTTGCATATATTTATTCTATCAGGCAATTTCTAAATGTTTTGTATAATAATCATTACTATTTCTCTTGTCAAAACTTTCTGCAATGCCTGATGCCTGTGTATAAAACCAGTCTGCCAGTACAGAAGTATTATATATTCCATCTTCACGCCAGACTTCAGATTTTACTGGCAGTTCCATTCTTACATCTGTTTGTTTTTTTGAAATCTCCCTGAAAAGCACATATGCTCCCATATAAAAATAATATTTTGCTTTCTGGTTCCACATATTTATTGTCCACTCCAGGCGTTTTTCAAAAATTGACAATCCCTTAGTAGTATTTACATAAGCATAATAACGCAGGACCGCACCCATAAATTCTAAGTCTCCCTGGTCTTCATTATGTTTTCTGTATAATTTTTTTGCAAATGGTTTTGCCCCTTTTATATCACCATTGTCCAGCATATATTTTAAATAAGTATACCAAAGCTGTGGATATGTATCATCACAAACGTCATCTAAAAGACCTTTATCAACTTTTTCAAAATATTTATCTGCCTTCTCTTTCTGCCCCATCTCAAGATACAGCCTGGCAGCATAAGCATGTTCACATGATTCACAATCAAACCTGTAATCTGGTTCTGTATTCCATGCCTTTTTTAAATATTCCTCTGCTTTATTAAAATCAGCATACAGCCATCTCCAGAACATCTGCCAGTAATAACTTCTCTCTGCCATTCCAAATTGTTTTACAAGTTTATATAAATTATCCAGCAACTTTTCCCACTGTTCTGTTGTTACCTGTGGCAGGCATAATATTGTATCAACACCAAGCAATACTGCCATAACATAGGCTTCTTTTCCAAGGCCATCCCCTTCATACCTTTCTACAGCACCAGGGTCTTCTTTAAAAACGTTTTCCAATTCAGTTATTACTGGAATACTTTTTACTGGGTCACCATGGAAATACTGTTCTGAAATATAGTCAAAACGCATGTACATCCTCCAGTAATTGTCACCTGCTTTATCTGCTTGTATAATGGCATCTTTTATCATATCTGTCCTTGCTTTGCCATGTTCCATTCTATGTATCTGCTCTACTAACTTCTGTCCATCATAATTATCTGCCATAATAGTCCTCCATTCTTAAATATTGTCCAGGTAAGCCTTAAATATCCTGGATAATAATTACTTCCATTTCTTATAAAACAGATTAACAGTTCTTATTATTAAATATACTATGGAAGAATGGTTTTTGCAATAGCATCAAAATTTTACATTCCATAATTTTTTTAAGAATACCTTATTACTCTTTAAGTATAAACCAAACCTTTGTTAATTAAAAAAGGAAGCTGTCACATAAAAAACAAAATGCACAACATATAGTTCTTAGTAAAATAAATTTTCTATATCTTGTATAATGTTTTTTTGATGTGGCAGCTCCCTTAGAGCTTTTACCTGCCAGATTAAGCAAGCCCTGGTAAACCAAACCCACCGCTTAAGAAGTGTGTATTTTAAAGGGCTTACTTAATGAGGTTAAAATAATTTCACATTGACATGTGTTATTTCTTTTTAACTACTTTTATTTTAATTATAGCGGATGCTTTCTTATAATTTTTATTTCCTTCTGCTGTAATTGTAATTTTGGCTGTGCCAGCCCCGTTTATTGTGACTTTTCCATTTGCATTTACTGATGCTGCTTTTGTATTGGAGCTTTTATAACTTAATTTACCAATTCCTTTAATTCCGCTTAATTTAAAACTTTTGCTTCCAGCAGTTTTCTTATAATAAGATTTCTTAATCTGTATCTTCTGTTTAGCTTTTGCAATTTTAAATGTCTTTGATACTGAACCTGAATAACTTCCGCTGCCAGTAATTGTAACTTCTGCAGTTCCTGCATTAACATTATTTTTATAACTTACTGTATAATCCTTATCTTTGGATAGCTGTTTTCCATTTACTTCTACATTTAAGTCCTGTTTAATTGCTTTTCCTGTATAAGTATAATTTTTAATACCTGTAACAAGTGCTGTACTTATGCTGGCATCATCACTGGAACTGCCTGCAAGCTTTGCTGTACCAAATACAGCTGGCTGTGCATATCCCATTCCAGAAGCATCATACCAGTTAATTGTAGATGTACGTACACCTGATGCATCTGCATCATTTATCTGGAAATCAAGACCTATAAGGTTATTCTCTGTTCCTTTTACTGTATTGAATTTAATTTTTGCCTCTAAAATATAACCATCAGCAGTTTTCTTTGTTGCACTCTGTATATTTGAATCATTACAGTTTGTACCATTAAAGCTTAACTCATTTACATAGTTAATCCTGTACTGGCAGTCATCCGCTTCATAGCTTTCAGTTTTACCATTGTTTTCATCTACAAATATTTCAAATGAATCCTGCTCCCAGGTATTAACATTATCTTTGTTAAGTACTTCATCTTTAATTTCTGCAAGGACATAGAGGTACTCACTGTCCCACATAGTTTTTACTGTACCTGTTGTTGTTGCAGATGGGTTTGCGTTTACTGTAAGCTTATGTGCTGTTATACTTTCCCATGCTTTGTCAATTTCACCATCTATAACCGCATTGCCCTTAGTAATTACCATAAATGGCTTTAATGTCAATGTACCATAATACTTGCTTCTTTTATCCTGCTTCATCTGCAGGTCATTCCAGCACTGTGAAGTACCTGTTGTTTTATCATAAACTACTACATCAAGCCCCAGCTTTGCATTTGCAATTTTTCCGGTGATATCCAGTTCTTTTTCTATTGAATAACCATCTGCTGTTGCTGCAGCTTCACTTCTGTTTATAGTAACAACTTCAACACCATCAATATTTTCTGTTTTAGTATTATCTTTGTCAAAATAGATGGTTACTTTATCTTCTGTGTCATTTGTTGCATCTTTTACTGTCACATTAAGGTAAAGCTTGCCATTGTTCCATAAAAGCTTCATTGTTGAATTGCCATCTGTACCAATATTTATTGGTGATGCAAGTGTCCAGTCTTTATCTGCACTTTCAAGGACATCTGCTTCATTAATATATGGCAGAAGCTTTGAAGGGTCTGTAATTCCCCAGAAAGCTGGCTTTGCTTTAAGGTTTTCATCAAATAAAAGTGGCATATTATGCCTTCCTTGTGAAAATTCAGGTGACAGCAGCCATGAATCATCATCTGCAACACCCCAGAATACTATTGCTGTTATATTAACACCTTCATCTTTTGTCTTAAGAATAGTATCTATAATCTCTTTATAGCGGTATGCCTGTTTTGTCTGTTCTGTTTCTTTCTGTGCTGCACTTCCATCATAACTCTTGCTTGCAAGCATATCAAGCTCTGTAATCTGAACTTCATCTACATGTTTGCCATATTCTTTAATTGCATTATAAAGTTCATTTGTACCTGGGCTTTCCATTGAATAATGTGCCTGCATGCCTATACCATCAATTCTTGCACCACTTGAAGCTTTTATTGCATCGGCAAGTTCTGAGATACATTTTACCTTTACAGGTTCTGTTTCACCATAATCATTATAGAAAAGTTTTACTGCTTTATCTGCATATTTATTTGCATATGTAAACGCATTTATAATATACTCATTGCTTTCTTTATAAATCTGGTGGTAGAATGTTTCCTCTGAGCCATTTGAAACCCTGAGACCACCTTTTTCACCATCAGATGGGATAATTGCCTCATTTACAACATCCCAGCAGTATACAAGTCCTGGATATTTCTCCTGTACATGTGTAAGCACTTTCTGGATATACTCTTCAAGCCTTTTGTTCATAGCATCTTTACTAAGAAGCTTTCCATCTTTGTCTTTAAAGAAAATCTCTGGTGTCTGTGAATGCCAGCAAAGTACATGTCCACGCACATGTATCTGGTCTTTTTCCGCTTTACCCTGGTTATATTTCCAGAAAGCATCAAGTGTAGTGTCAGGAATAGTAAAGTCAAGCTTTAAACTGCCATCATCATTAATCCCTTTAATAATATAATCTGGCTTCATTTCATTACCAGCTGTTACACTATTAAAATGTTTCTGCACAAGCTGCATCTTATTTTCATTAGTAAGTAAATCTGCTGTCAGTGCACCGCCAACTTTAAAATCATACTTTGCATTCTGTGAAACAAAATAATTCTTTAAAGAAGGTATGTCTTTCTCTATTGATAAGTCTGCATTATTTTCTGTAATAGAAAGTTCATCTACATAAAATGAATTTTTACATGTTTCATCAGCAACCTTAAATTGTAATTCTGTAAGATCTCCAGACCAGTTTGCAGTAAAACTTCCACTTATCTGCCTCCATTCATCCTTAGAAGCTGTTACTGTATTACCTGATATCCCCCATCCGTCATAGACAGGTTCACCTCCATTATCACCAGTAGACTGTATTGTAAGGCCTGCCTTAACTGTTGATTCTGCTGTATATTCTTCTCCAAGTTTTACCCAGCAGCTAAAATTATATTTTGTCTTATTTTTAACCTTATCCTTAATAATTTGCGCAAGTGAATTCCATGTATCAGACCTTTCTGTTACCTTTACATAACCACCATCCTGGTCATGTCCTTTTCCATCATTTATAAATTCTAGTTTTGCTGTATCAGCTGTTGTTGCAAACCATCCGTTTGCATCTTTACTAAATGATGGGTTATCCAGGAGATTAACACCTGCTGCTGATACTCTGGCAACCATTCCTGTGAAACCTGTACATGCACTTGTTAAAACCATAGATGCACATAATACAGTACAAGTTATCTTTTTTAATTTCCTTAAAAACATAAAAACCTCCTCCAATCGTTATTATTTTAGCCTGGCCAGGCCAAATAAATATTTATCCAATACTGTAAAACATTGGTAACGCCTGGCTGTACTCAATTTATATTATAAACATTTTATACAAAATTTTGTCCCTGTGAATTATAGAAAAAACAGGTAAAAATTATAGAAAAAACCAAGCCCCTGTTTTTTAACAGAGGCCTGTATAATAAAACCAGATTTAATTTTAACTGTTATTTTACAGTTATTTTTTTCTTAACTGTCTTTGTCCTGCCATCTTCAAGCTTAATTTTTACAGTTATTACAGTTTTACCTTTGCCTTTTGCCTTGATTGTACCATTTTTTGATACTTTGGCAACATCTTTATCTGAAGATTTATATGTAATAACTGCCGCCTGCTTGCCATAAGACATATTTTTATTAAATCCTGTTTTTGCTATTAACTGTAAAGGCAGTTTAACATTAATCTTTGTACTGCTGCCTTTTTTTACAGAAGTATTTTTAATTGTAACTTTTGAACTGCCAAGCAATGTAACAATATTTTTACCGCTTAATTCTTTATCTGTAATTATATAGTCATTGCCAGGATAACCTTCAATTCCTGCCATGCCGTCATTAAGTACAATCCTCTTGTTATTTGCAATCTCTTCAAGTTTCCCTGTCTTTTTATTATAACAGTATACATATACACTATCACCTGCTTTTACTGAAGAAGCAAGGACAGGTGATGAAACTTTAATGCCTCCTTTTGTCTTATTACCAGCTATAGATACAATATAAGAGTTATCTATAATAACATTATTGGCAGCTAATATTTTTTCCACATTTTTCTTTATGCTGCCAGATGCATCATAAACCTTTTTAGTATTTACAGTTATATCAATGTCACCAGACATTTTTGCAAGTTCACTTTGTGGTATTGTAACAGTATATGATTCTAATGGTTTAGCATTTTCAACTTTAACAACAAGTTTCCTTGCCCCGCCTGAAGCACCTGATATACTTTCTTTTGTTATTACCACTTTTCCAACAGATACTCCCTCTACACTAGGAACTGCTATTTTTACAACCATTTTACGTCCTTGGTTTGTTTTAACTGCATCAACTGTAGGTTTTTCAATGTAAATATCAACTATATCTACATCCGCTTTCTTTGCATTTAACATAAAACTTTCTGGTATCTTAACTTTAGCAGAATAATTACTGTTAATATCTGAAATACCTGTATAGATAACAGAATCTGATTCTACTATTGCCCCATCCATTTTAGAAGTTTTATTTGTTATCATTACAGCATTAACTAAACTGCTGCTTAACTTTTCTGTTGTCTTTACCAGTCCGTCTACATTTTCTGTTACTGTTTCTTTAATATTCTGTATATTGCCAGGCAATGTCACTTTTTCTATTACTATTGTTTTACCATTTTCTATTGTAGTAGTAATTTCTGTAACTGCACCTGTAACATTATCCTTTATAACTTCAGTTGTAGTACCTGGTGTCTGTGTAGCTGACGGCGTCTGTGTAGCTGATGGCTGTACTGTGCCTGCTGGTGTTGTGCTCTGTACTGGTACTGGAGTACTACTTGGTGCTGGTGTAACTTCTGGTACTGGAGTAGCTGTCTGGTATGGAGGCACAATAACTGGCCACGGTTTCTTTGTTTCTGGTGGAATTGTTGGAACTGTTGAAGCTGTTACAAGCTTAGCCGTGCCAAATACTGCTGGCTGTGCATATCCCATTCCAGAAGCATCATACCAGTTAATTGAAGCAACACGTTTTCCAGAGGCATCTGCATCATTAATCTGGAAATCAATACCTATAAGATTATTTGCTACGCCTTTTACTTTATTAAACTTAATCTTTACTTCTACAATATAACCATTTTCTGTTTCATTTACTGCACTTTGTATATTTTTTGCATTACAGTTTTTGCCATTAAAGCTTAATTCATTTTTATAACTTATCCTGTACTGGCAGTCATCATCTTCATAACTTGAAGTTTTGCCATTATTCTCATCTACAAATATTTCAAATGAATCCTGTTCCCATTCATTTGGATTATTATTATTAAGCACTGCATCCTGTATATTGGCAAGCACATAAAGATAATCCTCATCCCACATAGTCTTTACATTTCCTGTTGTAGAAACAGAAGGATTAGAAGTTACTGTCAGGTTATGTGATGGTACATTATTCCATGCACTGTCAATTTTGCCATCTATAATTGCTGAACCTTTTGTAATTACCATAAATGGCTTTAATATTAATGTACCATAATATTTGCTTCTTTCATCCTGTTTCATCTGGAAATCATTCCAACACTGTGAAACACTTGCTGCTGCATCATAAACTACTACATCAAAACCAAGCTTTGCATTAGCATTTTTGCCAGTAATATCAATTTCTTTCTCTGCCACATAACCATCCACTGTTGCTGCAGCTTCATTTCTCTTAATAGTAATTATCTCAACACCGTCAATATTTTCTGCCTTAGTATTATTTTTATCAAGATATATAGTTACTTTGTCATCCGCATCATCTGTTTCATCTTTTACAGTTACCTGTGCATAAAGCTTTCCACTATTCCATAAAAGTTTCATTGATGCTTTTCCATCTGTGCCAATTTTTACTGGAGCTGCAAGAGACCAGTCTTTGCTGCTGCTTTCAAGAACATCTGCTTCATTTATATTTGGCGAAAGCCTTGATGGGTCAACAATTGCCCAATATGCTGGTTTTGCTTTAAGATTCTCATCAAATAACAATGGCATATTGTGCCTGCCATCTGAAAATTCAGGAGATACAAGCCATGAATCATCATCAGATACACCCCAGAATACTAATGCAGTAATATTAGCACCATCATCTTTTGCTTTAAGTATTGTATCAACAAATTCTTTATAGCGGTATGCCTGTTTTACCTGTTCTGCTTCTTTCTGTGCATCACTTCCGTCATAGCTTTTACTTGCAAGCATATCAAGCTCTGTAATCTGTACTTCACTCACATGTTTATCATACTCTGTAATTGCATTATACAGTTCTTCTGCACTTGGTGATTCCATGGAATAATGTGCCTGCATGCCAATACCATCAATTCTTCCGCCGCCTGCATTTATTGCATCTGCAAGTGCTGAAATACATTTTACTTTTGTTGGTTCTGTTTCGCCATAATCATTATAGAAAAGTTTAACTCCATCTGCTGCATATTTTGCTGCAGATTTAAATGCATGTATAATATATTCGTTGCTGTCTTTATAAATCTTGTGGTAGAATGTTTCACCATTGCCATCATAAACCCTTAAACCGCCTTTTTCACCATCAGACGGGATAATTGCTTCATTTACAACATCCCAGCAATATACAAGCCCAGGATATTTTTTATTTACATGGCCAAGCACTTTCTGTATATATTCTTCAATTCTTGCATTCATTGCTTCTTTATCCAGAAGATTACCATCTGTATCTTTAAAGAAACACTCTGGTGTCTGTGAATGCCAGCAAAGTACATGTCCACGTATATGTATCTGGTCCTTTTCAGCTTTATCCTGGTTATAGTTCCAGAAAACATCAAGTGTAGTATCAGGAATAGTAAAATCAAGATTTAAGCTGCCATCATCGTTAATCCCTTTTATAATATAACCAGGCTTCATTTCATTGCCAGCTGTAAAACTGTTAAAATGTTTATATACAAGTGCCATTTTATTTTCATTATAAAGCTGGTCTGCTGTCAGTTCAGTACCAACCCTGAAATCATAGTCCGGATTTACACTAACAAAATAATCTTTTAATGATGGGATATCTTTCTCTATTGATAAATCTGCATCATTTTCTTTAATGGAAAGATTGTCCACATAAAATGATTTTGTGCTATTTTCATCTGCAACTTTAAACTCCGCTTTTTGAAGTTCTCCTGTCCAGTTGGCCATAAAGCTTCCTTTAATCTCTCTCCATTCATCCTTAGAAGCTTTAATTCTATTATTTGAAATACCCCAGTTATCATAAGCTTCTCCACCTATATTACCATTATTACCAATATCACCAGTAGATTGTGTTGTAAGCCCTGCTTTAACTTCTGTTTCTCCATCATATTCATCACTAAGCTTAACCCAGCAGCTAAAATAATATTTTGTGTTATTCTTTACTTTGGATTCAATATTCTGGGCAAGTGAATTCCAGGTATCAGTCCTGTTAGTAACCTTTACACATCCACCAGTTTCATCCTCGCTGTCACCAGCATAGTATTCAAGGTCTCCCCCTGTTGCAAACCATCCTTGTGTATCTGTATTAAAAGAAGGATTGTCTAAAATATTTGTACCTTTTTCAGGAATAGTTACATCTGGTTTTTCTACGGTTGGTACATCTTCTATAATAGAAAGGTTATCTACATAAAATGATTTTGTGCTATTTTCATCTGCAACTTTAAACTCCGCTTTTTGAAGTTCTCCTGTCCAGTTGGCCATAAAGCTTCCTTTAATCTCTCTCCATTCATCCTTAGAAGCTTTAATTCTATTATTTGAAATACCCCAGTTATCATAAGCTTCTCCACCTATATTACCATTATTACCAATATCACCAGTAGATTGTGTTGTAAGCCCTGCTTTAACTTCTGTTTCTCCATCATATTCATCACTAAGCTTAACCCAGCAGCTAAAATAATATTTTGTGTTATTCTTTACTTTGGATTCAATATTCTGGGCAAGTGAATTCCAGGTATCAGTCCTGTTAGTAACCTTTACACATCCACCAGTTTCATCCTCGCTGTCACCAGCATAGTATTCAAGGTCTCCCCCTGTTGCAAACCATCCTTGTGTATCTGTATTAAAAGAAGGATTGTCTAAAATATTTGTACCTTTTTCAGGAATAGTTACATCTTGTTTTTCTACGGTTTCTTTAACAAATGAAACATTATCTGCACAACCAGTAACCACTTCTGCCTCATTGTTTTGATACCACCCTGTAATGGCACCATTACTGGCTATATCTCCGGATGAAGGATTTAATATAAAATTTTTATTTTCCTCTGCTGATGCTTTTACTGCCATTCCTGGTACAGTAAAATTGCCACTTGTTATAACCAATGCACTACATAAGGTTATACAAAATGGTCTTTTTAATACTTGTTTCCATTTTACCATAAAACTCCTCCTGTTATTTTGTTTGCCTGGATTATTTACAATTCTATTATAATTATGT
>VSNJ01000105.1 GCA_009774235.1 Lachnospiraceae bacterium | reverse complement strand
TTTACCTACTCCTTGCTAAAGGGAGTATTTTAACTAGACCGCACCGCCAATAAATTAGCGGTTTACGGGCGCACCATATTTCCCTTTAATAATTGGTCAATGGAACAATGAAATGTCTCACAAAGTTCAACTAGCTTTTCAACTTCTGGCAATATTGCGCCAAGCTCCCATTTTGAAATGGTTTGCCGGCTGACATTCATTTTCTCTGCCAATTTCTCCTGCGTCATGTTCGTCATCTTTCTTAAAATTTGTAAATTCTTTCCGAAATTCATTCAAATTCCCCTTTGTCTTTTTGATAAGAACAGTATCTTACATATATTTGTTTTAGTCTATATATTCCAACGTGCCTTTTCGTTAAGCTTCGCACCTATAAGTTGCATAAAAGTTGGTTATACTGATTTAATTTTCAATAAGCTCATCATCGTTGGGCGTTTTTCGTTAGATAGAGTACGAAGATAATCTTCCAGATTATAGAATTGCAAGGTTGTGCAGATTATGTGATTTGTGTAGAAATATACTTTATATTTTAGGATTTATGCACAAGGAACACTTTTCAGGAAAGGGAGTAAAATATTTACATTTATTAAAGCTATACATATTTATAAAACTATAAACTAAATTACAAAAATATTAATTTTTTTTAAAATCTATTGACATAGTTTCAGAAAAAGTATATTATAGTGATGTTAGTAGGGAAAACCTGCTACCCTTTTTTCAATTCATACCTAAAGGCATCCTGTGTATGCAGGATGCCCTTTTTAATGTACACTGTCATCCAGAGGAAGATTGCCAACAGGAGATGACAAGGGAAAAGATTTCCCTGCATGGTTTTTTAAACATATCTACATAAATAAATTTCTTTATTTTCATGCATTTACAGATGAAAAAAATTACGGTTGTAGAATAAAACAATTCATGTTATAATTGTGCTGCGGAAGCATGTATAATAGGTTATTTCTATATTTGTACTAGATGTAATATTAAAATATAGTAATAGTACAGCTACCAGATGCATATAAAAGTTACTATGGAAGCAATTCACAAGTTGACATATTAGCAAACAGGGATTAAGATATAGGTAAGCATTATAAGGAGGTTAAATAATGGATTTTCAACGTATTGATAAAAATACAGTTCAGTGCCGCATGACTGAAGAAGAAATGAATGAATATGGTTTTGAGATAGAAGATTTTTTTACAAACCAGGAGAAATCAAGGGAATTTCTGGAACAGATAGTTGAACGTGCAGAAGAAGAAGTAGGATATGAAGTTGAAAGTGGCATGATTTCAATGCAGCTTATGCGCATGCCTGACAATTCACTTATGATTACATTTTCAGACCGTGGTGAAGATGGTCTGCAGAATATGCTTCACCATATACAGAACCTTGCAGGGCTTATAGATGAATCATCTGTTGATGCAATTGTAAACGGTCTATGTAATATACATAGTGATAAAAATGATTCGGATAACCCTGGAATACATATGGCTGAAAGCTTGGATGATATTAATAAAACTGGAAAACGCAAACTTTCTGATGAAGAGAAAAAGGCGGCTTACCAGAAGCACATGAAGGAGATTGAGAAAATAGCACGTTCAAAAGAGAGAAAGAAACTTTTATCAGCAAAACTTTTCTATTTTAATTCTTTACGTGACCTGGAACTTTTTGCATCTACAGTTTCTTTTGATAAACCTATATCAAGCCGTGTATATAAGGACAAGTCCTTAGGAGATTATTACCTTCTTATTAAAAAAGGCAAGCTTAAGGCATCTGAATTTGAAGAGTTATGTGAGCATCTGAGGGAATACGCTGTTTTATGCATGGACCAGCCATATGCAGAACAATATTGTAAAGAACATTATGAATGTCTTATTCCAAAACATGCTATAAAAATTTTGAAGGAATATTAGTTGATTGGAGAAAAAAGTATTGTATGAAATACGACTTTGATTTGGAGGATCACAGGAAAAAGCATAAACGGATAATATTTAACATATTAATAACAGTTGTGGAGGCGGCTATAGCTGTATTTGCTGCATATGCCATTACACATTACGGGCTTGAGAAGATGCAGGTATCTGGTGATTATATGAACCCTACACTAAAAGACGGTGATAAAATACTTATTAATAAAATGTCTTATATGGTGCTTTCTGTTAAGAGAAATGATGTTGTGGTAATACAGCAGAATGGTTCAGAACATAATTATTATACTATTGCACGTGTTTTAGGGCTTCCAGGTGAAACAATCCAGATTAAAGATGGATATTTATATATTAACGGGGATAAACTGGAAGAGAAATATAATTTCCCTGTAATGGAAAATGGAGGCCTTGCATTAGAAGATGTTATCCTTGATACAGATGAGTATTTTGTACTTTGTGACAACAGAAATGAGAGTGAAGACAGCCGTAATGCCAATACTGGTAATATCCTGAAAAAGGACATTATTGGAAAAGCGTGGCTTAGGACTAATTCACTGGCATTGATAAGCAATATTAATGAATTTAAAGAGAAGCCAGATAATCCGTAGCATGGCTGCGGGACAGATGGCTTCCATGGGTGCATTATTATTCTGTCCTCATGTAAACAAGCAGTTTATAGTACAATAACAGTTACAAAACGCCACTTTACAAAGTGGTGTTTTTTAGAAATGGAGAATTATTATGGAGTTCCAATGGTATCCAGGGCATATGGCAAAAGCAAAAAAGGCTATGCAGGAAGACATTAAATTAATTGATGTAATTATAGAGCTTGTAGATTCCAGAATACCATATAGCAGTAAAAACCCTGATATTGACTCACTTGCAAATGGCAAATCAAGGGTAATGGTTATGAATAAATATGACCTTGCAGATAGTTCTGTTACAGATGAATGGGTGAAATATTATGAAGATAAGGGTTATTTTGTTGCCAGGACTAATTCAAAAGACAGGACGGGAGTTAAAGCAATAAATAATATAATACAGAAAGCATGCCATGAAAAAATTGAAAGAGACAGACGCAGAGGAATACTTAACAGACCCGTAAGGGCGTTGGTTGCTGGAATACCCAATGTAGGAAAGTCTACATTTATAAATAGTTTTACAGGAAGGGCATGTACTAAAACTGGGAATAAACCTGGTGTTACTAAGGGTAAACAATGGATACGCCTTAATAAAAATGTAGAACTTCTTGATACCCCTGGCATACTCTGGCCTAAATTTGAAGACCAGGACTCAGGTATGAGGCTTGCATTTATTGGCTCAATAAAAGATGAACTTTATAATATTTATGAATTAAGTATTCTTTTAATAAAATTTCTTTTAGAAGATTATCCTGGTGCAATCAGCAGTTGTTATAAAACTGAAATTCCTGCTGGCAGTAGTGAAGCAGACGTACTAGGAATTATTGCAAAATGCAGGGGATGTATAAAAAGTGGTGCAGAACCTGACCTTGATAAAGCTGGCAAATGCCTTGTGGATGATTTCCGTGCAGGCAGGCTTGGCAGGATTACTCTTGAAAAACCAATACAATTATAAGTTACTATCCACAGCCAGTTAAATATGGAGCTTTTTTCTATAATTTAGGTTAAAAAAAGTTTCCAGGCTTTGAAAGATGTTGTTTTTTATAAATACCGTGGATAATAAAAATTATAGGGGAATCCCTGGCATTTTATTCCTGGATTGGAGGAAAAATATGTATGATGAAAGTACAGTAGAAGACAGCCTTAAGGCATGTAAGGATATATCTGCCATCAGTAAAGGTATTACTACTGATGAACTTTTTTCCAGCCTGGATTTATTTATTAAAGAAAAGTCTGGAAAGCATAAATGGGAAGACACTCTTAGAGAACTGGAAGGAGACCATAAGGGTACTCTTACAGTGGAAATATCAATAGAAAGTATAAAAGATACTGGCAAGCGCAGGAAAAAGATTCCTGCTATAGCTGCTAAAGCCGTACGCCGTATAATTATGGCATTGTTCTGTCTTACAGCAGCGTTTGGGCTGGCTTCTTTTGTTAATGCACATGTAGCATACCAGACAACAATAGAAGGAGAGTCGATGGAACCTTCATTTACAAATAATGATTCAGTTATAATCCAGAAGCTTTCTTATTACCTGCATGACCCTGAGAGGTATGATGTAATTGTATTTCCTGTAAAAGCGGATTCTGGTGATGGTGAAGAAGAAGTTAATTATATTAAACGTATAATAGGGCTTCCAGGGGAAATTGTGCAAATTAAGGACGGTAAAGTATATATAAATGGCAATGAGCTGGACGGGGATAATTATTCAGAAGAAGAAATTATAGACCCTGGGCTTGTAAGTACACCAGTAAAGCTTGCAGAAGATGAATACTTTGTGCTTGGGGATAACAGGAACATGAGTACCGACAGCAGGTACCAGCTGGTTGGCATGGTGAAAAAAGATAACATTGAGGGTGCAGCATGGTACTGTATATGGCCTTTTTCACATATAAAGAAATTGTATTAGCTGCCAAGGATGGAGGATACATGGGAAAACCAATTAGTGATATACGTGATGAGTTTAATAAAGCGGATTTTAACAGGAAGAAAGAATTATGTGTTTTGTATGCAGATGATGAAAGGAAGGGTGTAAAACAGCTTGTTGCAAAATACAGGCGGGAAGAAGAAAGCATGGCTGCAGAACTTAAACGTCTTGATGCTATGAAAGTTTTTGAAAGAAAATACTCAGGATATAAACTTATAGCAGGCATTGATGAAGCAGGAAGAGGTCCTCTTGCTGGTCCTGTTGCTGCAGGTGCAGTTATACTTCCAAAGGATTGTGAAATTCTTTATCTAAATGATTCTAAAAAACTTTCTGCTGCCAAAAGGGAACAGCTTTATAATGAAATAAAGGAAAAAGCAGTGGCTTATGGCGTTGGTATAATTTCCCCAGAAAGAATAGATGAAATAAATATATTACAGGCTACGTATGAAGCTATGAGGGCAGCAATTAAGGATATGGACTGTGAACCTGATATGATACTTGCTGATGCTGTAACAATACCCAGGATACCTTATAAACAAGTGGGTATTATCAAAGGCGACGCAATAAGTGTATCTATTGCTGCTGCCAGTATAATTGCCAAAGTTACAAGAGACAGGATAATGGCTGATATTGACAAGATATATCCTGAATATGGTTTTGCTTCACATAAGGGATATGGTTCCAAAGCACATATTGAGGCAATAAAGAAATATGGCCCAAGCCCTGTACACCGTATGACATTTATTAAAAAGATTATAGAGAACCAGGAAGAATAAGCTGGAAATAATTATGGTACAGCAGAAATGCAGTCTGGTAATTATTATACTCCAGCTGTTATTTAAGCCGCCGGGGCAGAATGGGGGATTGGTATGGCAAATAATGACAAAAATAAGAAATTATATGGCAGGGATATTATTGGAAACCGTAATAAATCTGCTATAGCCCTTGAATACCAGCGCAATGAAAAAGCGCCTAAAGTTATTGCAACTGGAAAAGGATACCTTGCAGATAAAATCATTAAGAAAGCAGAAGAGGAAAATATCCCTGTACACCAGGATGAAAAGCTTGCAAGTGATTTGTCAAACCTGGAGATAGGTGAATATATACCTCCTGAACTTTACCAGATTGTAGCAGAAGTTCTTGTTTTTGTTGATTCTATGGATAAAATCAAAGGTAAGGTAATGGACAAGAAAAAGAATTAAAATATTGTATAACACAGAAAGGAACAGAAAACTGGATAAAAAAGAAACAGGCAGGAAATATGAAGAAAAAGCAGCAGAATTTTTACAGGATAACGGGTATAAAATACTGTTATGCAATTATTTATGCAGGCATGGTGAGATTGATATAATAGCTAAAGACAACAGTTATATTGTTTTTATTGAAGTAAAATATAGAAAAGATTGTTTATTTGGAAGCCCGCTGGAAGCAGTAAACAGTGTAAAAAGAAATCATATTACAAAGGCAGCACTGGATTACCTTGTTAAAACTTTTGGAACAGAAGAAATCCCATGCAGGTTTGATGTTGTTACATTTAATGGCAGCAATGCCAGTCTTATAAAGGATGCCTTCCAGGCCGTGTTATAACCTGTGGGCAAATATGGGGGAATTTATGTTATATGGAATAAATGAGCTTAAAAGGCTTGCCAGCAGTGTAAATATAAAACCAGACAGGTGTTATTATCCTGATGGTGGCAGTAATATATGTATAGTAGATGATTCAGCAGAGGTACCTCTTATAAGGTTTGCACCTTTTGAAAAATACAGCTGGTTAAATATGGGCTTTTCTACAAGACTTGGCGGGGTAAGCAAAGGATATTTTGCAAGCCTTAACCTTGGTTTTAACAGGGGTGATGCAAGGGAAAATGTTTGTGAAAACTATAAGCGTGTATGTAAAGCAATGGATGTCTGTTATAAAAACCTTGTGTTGTCTGACCAGGTACATGATACAAAAGTAAAGTATGTAGATAAAACTTATATAGCAGGTGGAAATATAGAAAAGAAACTTACTGGCATAGATGGTATGGTAACTGATGTGCCAGGAATTATACTTGCAACTTCTTATGCAGACTGTGTACCATTATTTTTCGCTGACCCTGTTAAGCATGTAATTGGTTCATCACATTCAGGATGGCGTGGCACTGCTGGTTTTATTGGAAGCAAGACTGTGCAGAAGATGGAAAGCCAGTTTGGAAGCAGGCGGGATGATATTATATGTGTAATTGGCCCTTCAATATGCCAGGACTGCTATGAGGTAAGCATTGATGTTATAGACCAGTTTAAGAAAGTTTATCCTGAAAATACATGGGATGATATTTTTTACTGTAAAGATAGTGAAGAAAAGAAATACCAGCTTGATTTATGGGCGGCTAATTACCACCAGCTGTTACTTGCAGGTATGAAAAAAGAAAATATACATGTATCAGGGCTTTGTACATGTTGTGGAAGCATGGTACTTTTTTCACACAGGGCATCTGATGGTAAAAGAGGAAACCTTAATGGATTTATTATGATACAAGAAGGGAAGGTAGTCTGAATGAACACAAAATTAATTGCAGGGCTCATTGTAGCCGGAATAGTACTGGTTATCTGTGTGTTAAGCTATGTAAAGGCTCCGCCAGATATAGCTTACATAATCTCTGGACTTAGGAAAAACCCTAAAGTCCTGATAGGAAGGGCTGGTATTAAAATCCCGTTCCTTGAAAGGAAAGATGAACTGCTTATGCGCCAGATAAGTGTTGATATTAAGACAAATGGCTATGTGCCTACAAAGGATTTTATTGGGGTTAATATTGATGCTATTGCAAAGATTACTGTTGATTATGAGAAACCACTAGATGGAAAATTGTCAAAAGAGCTGTCTCCAGGAATTGCACTTGCAATGAAGAATTTCTTAAATATGAATGAAAAGCAGGTTGTGCAGGCACTTACTGATTCACTTCAGGGTAATATGAGGGAAATTATTGGTACTGTGGAATTAAAAGAACTATGTACCAACAGGAAGAAATTCGGTGATGAAGTCCAGTCCAAAGCACAGCTTGATATGAGTGCACTTGGAATTAAGATTATCTCATGCAATATCCAGAGGATTGAAGATGAAAGAGGCCTGATTACTGCCCTTGGACAGGATAATATGTCCCAGATACAGAAGGAGGCTTCTATTGCAAAGGCACTCGCTGACAGGGATGTGGCTATTGCAGAAGCTGATGCAAAGCGCGAAGCAAATGATGCTGAAGTTAAGTCTGATACAGAAATAGCAATTAAGAGGAACGAGCTTATAATAAAGCAGGCTGAATTAAAGAAAGAATCGGATACCAAGAAGGCTGAATCAGATGCGGCATACAGCATTATGCAGCAGGAACAGAGAAAAACTATTGAAATAACAACATCTAATGCAAATATAGCAAAACAGGAAAGGGAAATAGAGTTAAAAGAAAAAGAAGCCCTTGTTAAAGAGAAAGAGCTTGATGCAACTATAAAAAGACAGGCAGATGCAGAGAAATACAGGGTACAGCAGGAATCTGATGCTTCCCTTTACAGGCGCCAGAAAGAGGCGGAAGCTAAGAAATATGAAGAAACCCAGGAGGCAGAAGCACGTAAAATACAGGCAGAAGCAGAAAAATATACCAGGGAACAGGAAGCAGAGGGTATTGCCGCAGTAGGAAAGGCAGAAGCAGAAGCAATACAGGCAAAGGGTATTGCAGAGGCAGAAGCACTTGAGAGAAAAGCAGAAGCTATGAAGAAGTATGGCCAGGCAGCCATGATGGAAATGATTGTAAAGGCACTGCCAGAAATGGCAAAAGAGATTGCAGAACCATTAAAAGCTATTGATAAAATAACAATTATTGATGGCGGCAATGGCAACAGTGGTGTAGAACAGATGGGAGGGTATGTACCTTCTGTACTTGCTAAAACTATGGAATCTGTAAAAGAAGCAACGGGTATTGATATTGGTGAAATTATGAAGGCAAACACTTATGATGCCAAGGTAAACAGAAACTTAAATGTTACTGGGATAGTGCCAGATATTCCTGGTGAAGACAGTGAATATAAAGAGTAGTATATCCAATATTAACAAATTTTTATAAATTTTGTTATTTCTTTGTCAAAAGGTGTAGACTAAAACGCAATTTTGTGAGAGAATATTATCAGGACTGTGGCTTTACGCTACAGATAATAAGCATTATTGAAAGGAGCATGAACATGATTTATTCACAGGAAGTAGAAAACATGTGCCCAGTTGCCCAGGGTGTTGCCCACGGTTGTGCACCTATCCCAGAGGAAGCAAAATGGGTTAAAGCAAAGGAAGTAAAGGATATCTCCGGTTTTACACATGGTGTAGGCTGGTGTGCACCACAGCAGGGTGCCTGCAAACTTACACTTAATGTAAAAGAAGGTATTATCCAGGAAGCTTTAGTTGAGACTATTGGATGTTCAGGTATGACACACTCTGCAGCAATGGCTGCTGAAATTCTTCCAGGACGTACAGTTATGGAAGCTTTAAATACTGACCTTGTTTGCGATGCTATCAATACAGCTATGAGGGAGTTATTCTTACAGATTGTATATGGCCGTTCACAGTCAGCATTTTCAGAGGACGGGCTTGCTATAGGCGCTGGTCTTGAAGACCTTGGAAAAGGACTCCGTTCACAGGTTGGTACAATGTATGGTACATTAAAGAAAGGTCCACGTTACCTTGAGATGGCTGAAGGTTATGTTACAGCAATCGCTCTTGACGCAGATGACTTAATCATTGGTTACAAGTTCGTTAGCCTTGGAAAGATGACAGACTTCATCAAGAAGGGTGATGACCCTAATACAGCATGGGAGAAGGCAAGTGGCCAGTATGGCCGTGTTGAAGATGCTGTTAAGCTCATTGACCCTAGAACAGATAAAGAAATCGAAAAATAATATAAAGGAGGCAACGAATAATGGCATTATTTGAATCATATGAAAGAAGAATTGATAAGATTAATAGCGTATTAAACAGCTATGGTATTGCTTCTATCGAAGAAGCTGAAAAGATTACAAAGGATGCTGGACTTAACGTTTATGACCAGATTAAAGGTATCCAGCCAATCTGTTTTGAGAATGCATGCTGGGCTTACATAGTAGGTGCTGCTATAGCAATTAAGAAAGACTGCCGCCGTGCTGCAGATGCAGCTGCTGCTATTGGTGAAGGTTTACAGTCATTCTGTATACCTGGTTCAGTTGCTGATACACGTAAAGTAGGTCTTGGCCACGGTAACTTAGGTAAGATGCTTCTTGAAGAAGAGACAGACTGTTTCTGCTTCTTAGCAGGACATGAGTCATTTGCAGCAGCAGAAGGTGCTATTGGTATTGCAGAGAAAGCTAACAAAGTACGTAAAAAACCTCTCCGTGTTATACTTAATGGTCTTGGAAAGGATGCTGCACAGATTATTTCACGTATTAATGGTTTTACATTTGTTGAAACAGAATATGACCCATATACTAATACAGTAAAAGAGATTTTCCGTAAATCTTATTCTGATGGTCTCCGTTCTAAAGTAAACTGTTATGGTGCCAATGATGTATGTGAAGGTGTTGCAATTATGCATAAGGAAGGTGTAGATGTATCAATTACAGGTAACTCTACTAACCCAACACGTTTCCAGCACCCAGTTGCAGGCACATATAAGAAAGAATGTATTGAACAGGGCAAGAAATACTTCTCAGTAGCGTCTGGTGGCGGTACTGGACGTACTCTCCATCCAGATAATATGGCTGCTGGCCCAGCTTCATATGGTATGACTGATACACTCGGACGTATGCATAGTGATGCACAGTTCGCAGGTTCATCTTCAGTTCCTGCCCATGTTGAAATGATGGGACTTATTGGCGCTGGTAACAACCCAATGGTTGGAATGACTGTTGCCGTTGCAGTTTCCGTCCAGGAAGCAGCGGACGCAAACCGTTTCTAATAAACGGTAACAAATTCTAATTTAATTCTTGTGGATGAAATGCTGAAAAGCTGGAAAGTACCGTAACTTCAAGGGTTGCGGTACTTTTTTAATGCAGTAACTGCCAAAATAAAAAACGGCGTAAGCATGGTTAAGAAGTGGAAAAAAGTTGCCAGCAGGTAACGTACAGGTAACAAAAAGCAGACATAAAGAAAGCCAAAAACCAGTTATACTGGACAATTTCAATTATCTAGTCAGGAGCTCCAGGACATCCACGGTTTGTAAGTTTATTTTTGTCGTAGATAACACTTATATCTGGTTAAACTATAGTTTTACTATTTTCATCCAGTTGTACAGCAAATGGTGCTGGATAGACACGGCAGGAACCAGCCTTAGCTTTTATATAATTGTTTATACTTGTGTGCAGTTCACTTAGTATTTCCTGGTGGAGCCTGCTTGGTGCTGCCTGGCTGTAAAAATAGTAAATAATAAACCATTTTAGAATATATAATTAATAAAACATAATAAAAAGGAAAAAATATGTATAAAGAAAATGATTTACTACAGATTGCGAAAAGGGAAAATAACAATAAAAGAAATTATCTTGTTATAAATAAACTCCAGGGTAAACATATACCAGTAGAGCCATCACAAGCATTGGGAATGTTTAAAGAACTGGCAATGCTTCTAAAAAAAGCATATACAAATGAAAAAATATTATTTATTGGTTTTGCAGAAACAGCCACAGCCATTGGTGCAGCAGTATCTTCATATTTTAATGCTTTTTATATACAGACCACAAGAGAAGATATACCAGGTGCAGATTATTTGTTTTTTTCAGAAGAACACAGCCATGCAACAGAACAAAGATTAGTAAAAAATGGTTTAGACAGAATTATACCAGGTATTAACCATATTATATTTATTGAAGATGAAGTGACAACAGGTAACACAATATTAAATATTATAAAAATATTGAAAACAGAATATCCATATATAAATAAATATTCTGTTGCTTCTCTTGTAAACGGAATGTCCGAAGAACACTTACAAGTATATAAAAACAAAGGAATAGAACTTTACTATCTTTTAAAGACAGATAACAGCAAGTATACTGGCATAGCTGCCAGATTTGCAGGAAATGGTGAATACATACTTCCAGATGTTTCAGGTAATACCACAACAAATGTAACATATTATAATGCAAATAATTATATAGATGCCAGAATAGTAGTAAATACTACGGTATATAACAGGCATATTAATAAATTATGCCAGTATGTTATAGGAAAGAATTTCTGGTCTGGAAAGAAAAATATACTGGTTGCAGGCACCGAAGAATTTATGTACCCAGCGTTATGTATAGGACAGCTTTTTGAACAAAAAGGAAAAAATGTAAAAAGCCATTCCACAACAAGAAGCCCTGTTGTTGTAAGCAGTGAAAAAGAATATCCATTACATGTAAGATATGAATTAAAAAGCCTGTATAACGATGAAAGAACTACGTTTTTATATGATATTGGGAAATATGACTGTGTTATTATAGTAACAGATGCTATGTATACTGGGAAAAAAGGCATAAATACATTAATTAATGCCCTAAGTACAAAAAATAAAGAAATATATGTAATAAGGTGGTGCTAATTTGAGAAGCTCATATAAAGAAAGTGATGTAATATTTTTATTAAAAGATATAACAGGAATGGTAAATCCCCAGCCAACAGAAGAAAGAGAGAAACTTATACAAGCTGGAAAACACTATTGTGAAATGCTTCCAATAGAATATGTACCATCAGAAAAATATATGGAAATATATAAAGAGGCTTTAGAAAGATATTCACTGCAGACTGCACAGGCGGTAGGAAGGCTGTCAGACATCATAATTGAAAAACGAGGAGAAAATATAGTCCTTGTTTCATTGGCAAGGGCAGGTACTCCAGCAGGAATATTAGTAAAACATTATATAAAACAAAAATATAGATTAGATATCCCACATTACTCAATATCAATTATAAGAGGAAGAGGAATTGACAAAAATGCAATGAAATACCTGCTCCAGAGATACCAGCCTGGGCAATTATTATTTGTAGATGGATGGATAGGAAAAGGTGCTATATCAGATGAATTAAAAAAAGATTTAAAAGAATATCCAGGTATAGTGCCAGATATTGCAGTAATAGCAGATCCTGCTAATATAACAGAGTTGTGTGGCACACATGAAGATATATTAATTGCAAGTTCCTGTTTAAACAGCACTGTATCAGGACTTATAAGCAGAACTTTCCTCCGTAATGATATTATTGGTATAAATGATTTTCATGGGGCAGTTTATTATGAAGAACTGGAAAAATCTGATTTATCATATGAATTTATTAATACAATAGAAAGTAAATTTAATTTTGACAATACAATTATAAAACAAAATAAAATCTTTGGTTATGGAATTGATGAAGTAAATATAATTGCAAATAACTTTAATATTACCAATATTAATTTAATCAAACCTGGTATTGGTGAAACAACACGTGTGCTGTTAAGGCGTGTTCCATGGAAAGTTCTGGCTGATGGGAAATATATAAATAATAATGAGTTAACCCATATATTAAAGCTTGCTAAAGAAAAAAATATACCAGTGGAAACTTATCCAATGAAACATTATAAATGTTGTGGAATTATTAGAAAAATGGCTGATACATAAAAAACAGGCATTTAAAAATTAATTTAACATAACAAGGCAAACCAGCAAAAAGATATCTGTAACCCACATTACCCGTAAACAGGCATTTGTTACTTACCCATTAAAAATAATTTTATTGCTGTTTTGCTTTATCAGGATAAGCAGATTTACAATATATTTGCCAGTATATGTTGTAAATCTGTTGTCTTTTTTGAAAATATTATTTTATTCCAAATACTTCTGACATTAGTAATATTTTTTTTGCCCAGTTTGTATGTGTTTTATATTCATCCATACGCTGTTTGTTTATATCTGGTGATACAAAAGAATGTGAAGAAGTATCCCAGTTTAATATAGATTTTGCAGAGAAATAATCATCTTTATTTACTTTATATGCATTATTAATTATTTCAATCTGCTTTGGATGTATAACAGTTTTTCCTGTAAAACCACATAATTTATCATCATTAATTTCATTTTGCAGCCCTTGTATCCAGTTATTACTGTTAAAATACTCCCATACAGGACCAGAAACTACATAATCCATACCATAAACAGTGCAAATATCAGAAAAAACCTGTGCAACCGGTTTTATCTGGTGGATTGATTCATTATCACGCCTTCTGAAACCAAATATATGGCATAAATCATTTCCACCAACCCTGATATTAAGTATGCGGTCTTCAATTTTGCTTATTTTATCTTTTAGTGTATATAATATATCATAACGTGTTCTTAAATCAATAATAGAAGGACTTTCATATATTGGCATTATATATACTGGATTTACAGAGTTTTCATTAAGTTTTATAGCAGCTTGTATGTAAGAATTAGCATTTTCTATTGAAAATTTAGGAATTATATAACCGGTAATTATTTTATTAATTTCCTTAAATTTTTTCTCCAGGCGGAAAATCTGTCCAGTATTACGTATTCTTATAAAAATATATGGAAGGAAGAAAGTATAATTTTCCTGTGCCTGGTATATTTCAAGAAGGCTTGTGTATAATATGTTTTCTGCTTCTTGTACATATTTATCATTTATTGTATCTTCAAGGCAAAGTGCCAGCGAATATTTTTTTCCAAATTTATTATTAATAACTGAAGAAGCAACTGATTTATTATTGGCAGGACAGTATAATAAAGCACCAGTACTATAATATATAGGTAAATCTTTCATAATTTTTATAATATCCCCTTTGCTTTTAAATTATTTGCCTCAAAGAGCCATTACAACCTAATATACCACATATTTTAAGAAAATCATAGAAAAAAATAGATAATAATGATAAAATTTATAAAACAATAATTATTGTTAATAATTACAATAACAGACAATATTTATAGTACTGTAAAATTATATAAATACAATTTATATA
>VSNJ01000104.1 GCA_009774235.1 Lachnospiraceae bacterium | reverse complement strand
GATAAATTAAAAAATATTAAAAAGACCTCCTGTATAAGGAGGCGCTTTTAGGGTATCTTATGTAAACAGGATAGTTGTATTTTGTGTATTTTATTTAAATACTATGGAGTTTTCTATATATCTTGTTTTAATTACTATGTATGGGTATGAAGGTTTTTGTGATGTGTTGCTTTCTTTTTCAGGACCAGATAAATCTGTATCAAATACTAATGTATCTTCTGACATATAAAAATCATTAACTATAATGCTGTAATCTGTAGCCTGTTGTTTGCCATATCCTTTCACTACGTATAAATAAGAACCATCACTAAAACTGAGTTCAAAAGGGTTTTTGCGGCGTTCTTTAATTAACTTTTTAAGTTCTTTTGGTATATCACTGTCTGTAACTACTGTAAAGTCAACTGATGAAGTTTTTTCTTCTTCTTTTTTTTCACATCCTGATATGAGGGACAGTGGGAATACAATAATGAAAATTAAAAAAAACAGTTTTATCTTGTGGAAAAGAGACTTTTTGTGGATATACATAATGTTTTGTCCTGACTATATTTTGTAATATATTTATGACAAAAATAAAAAAATATGCATGGTGTTATTTATTTTAAATTGTTTGCAGATTATTGTACAGATTTATATCTAATCCATTCTATTGTGTTATTTTGTATGATTTATGCAAAATGTGTACATCCAGAATGGTATATGTTGCTGGTAACGGAGTGAATAGTAATGTTTATGGTGAAAACATATGGTTTTATTGCCACTGTTTCGTTGCTTTTTAGTTAGTTGTGTTATATAATATTAGTGTTATGCGTTGTAGATATGTCAGCATTAGGAGGAAATTAGATGAAGGAATTAAACAAGGACGAGTTTAAAAAAGAAGTTGAGGACTATGTGAAGGTACTTTTCCGTAAGTCAATAGAAGAAGCTGATAAGCAGCAGATTTTCCAGGCAGTTTCTTATGCTGTAAAGGATTTCATTGTAGACCAGTGGATGGCTACACATAAGACATATGAAGAACAGGATGCAAAGACAGTTTATTATCTGTCAATGGAGTTTCTTACTGGAAGGGCTTTAGGAAATATTATAATTAACTTAAAAGGAAACAAGGCAATTAAGGAAGCCATAGAAGAAATGGGAATGGATCTTGATGTAATTGAGGACCAGGAGCCTGACGCAGCTCTTGGTAACGGTGGCCTTGGAAGGCTTGCAGCATGTTTCCTTGATTCTCTCTCAACTCTTGGATATCCAGCGTATGGGTGTGGAATACGTTACAAATATGGTATGTTTAAACAGGTTATCCAGGACGGATACCAGGTTGAAAGGCCTGATGACTGGCTTAAGGATGGCAATCCTTTTGAGATTAAAAGACCTGAATATGCAGTTGAAGTAAAGTTTGGTGGTTATGTAGCAATCCGTAAGGATGAGAACGGACGTGACAAGTTTGTACAAGAGAATTACCAGTTAGTCAGGGCTGTTCCTTATGACCTGCCAATAGTTGGTTACAACAATAATGTTGTAAATACTCTGCGTATATGGGATGCGGAAGCGGTTGACACATTTAACCTGGATTCATTTGACAAAGGTGATTACCAGAAAGCTGTTGAACAACAGAACCTTGCACGTACAATATGTGAAGTGCTTTATCCAAATGACAACCATATTGCAGGTAAGGAACTCAGGCTGAAACAGCAGTATTTCTTTGTATCTGCAAGTGTACAGAGGGCAGTGCTTAAATATATGGAGAAACACGATGATATCCATAAGATACATGAAAAGGTATGTTTCCAGCTTAATGATACACATCCAACAGTAGCAGTAGCAGAATTTATGCGTATATTAATGGATGATTATAACTTATCATGGGACGAGGCATGGGATGTTACTACTAAGACATGTGCATACACTAACCATACAATAATGTCGGAAGCATTGGAAAAATGGCCTTTGGAATTATTCTCAAGGCTGCTGCCAAGGATTTACCAGATTATAGAAGAAATTAACCGCAGGTTTATTATAAAGATACAGGCAGCATATCCAGATGACTACAGTAAAGTTGAGAAAATGGCAATTATTTATGATGGACAGGTTAAAATGGCACATCTTGCGATTGTAGCAGGTTTTTCTGTAAATGGTGTGGCAAGGCTTCATACAGAAATTCTTAAAAACCAGGAACTTAAGGATTTCTACCAGATGATGCCAGAGAAGTTTAATAACAAAACTAATGGTATTACACAAAGAAGGTTCCTGCTTCATGGAAATCCTCTTCTTGCTTCATGGGTTACAAGAAAGATTGGTGATGAGTGGATAGTGAACCTTTGCCATATAAATGAATTATCAGCATATGTTGATGATGAGCTTAGCCAGAAAGAATTTATGAATATTAAATACCAGAATAAGATAAGGCTTGCAAAATATATTAAAGAACATAATGGAATTGAGATTAACCCACGTTCAATATATGATGTACAAGTTAAGCGCCTGCATGAATACAAGCGCCAGCTGCTTAATATACTTCATGTAATGTATCTTTATAATGAACTTAAGAAAAATCCAGATATGGATTTCTATCCAAGAACATTTATATTTGGTGCGAAGGCTTCTGCAGGTTACAGGCGTGCTAAATCTATAATTAAACTTATAAATAGTGTTGCTGATGTTGTAAATAACGACAAAGACATTAATGATAAAATTAAAGTTGTGTTTATTGAGAACTACCGTGTATCAAACGCAGAAATGATTTTTGCTGCTGCAGATGTATCAGAGCAGATTTCTACTGCAAGTAAGGAAGCATCTGGAACAGGTAATATGAAATTTATGCTTAATGGTGCACTTACCCTTGGAACTATGGATGGTGCAAATGTTGAGATTGTAGAAGAAGTTGGGGAAGAGAACACATTTATATTCGGGCTTTCTTCAGATGAGGTAATTGCATTTGAACACAATGGGCAATATAACCCAAGGGAAATTTATAATACAGATTCAGAGATAAGGGCAGTCCTTACACAGCTTGTAGATGGGACATATGCTATGGGCAATCCAGAAGAGTTCCGTGAAATATATAATTCCCTTCTTGATGGTACAGATGGACGTGCAGATATGTATTTTATACTTAAAGATTTCCGTTCATATGCGGAAGCCCAGAAAAAGGTTGAGGCGGCTTACCGCAATACAACTGGATGGGCACGTTCAGCTATGTTAAATGTAGCTAAATGTGGAAAGTTTTCATCAGATAGAACTATTGAGGAGTATGCAAAAGATATCTGGCATTTAACAAAGGTTAAAGTTGAAATGCAGGATTAATTCCAAAATAAAAATTAAGGAAAATTTAAGAGTGTGCTGCATATAATTATGATATTGTTATATGTGGCACACTCTTGCCTTATATCAGATGCAGGCCTGCTTATAATAAACAGTTAATAAATGCATCATTATTAAAGCCATATACAGACATTCCATAAGTGGTTTTATATTGGCTAAGAAAGGAGAAGATAATGAAGACAAAACAAATTATAGGGATAATAATAACTGGCATAGTTATAATAGCAGTAGGAGTAACTGGCGCATTTACTAATGCAGTAAGTAATAAAATCAAGGAGAACCAGGTACAGACAAGTAAAAGTATATTTAATGAAGTATTGTCATCTAGTACCAACACCATTGTTGACCTGCCATCAGGTAATTTTATAGGGGTTTTAAATATTGAAGGGACTATAGGTGCAAGTACAGCTGGAAGCTGGTCTTCTTCTGTATATAACCATGATTTATATATTAATTATATTGACCAGATGATTGAGGCAGATAATAATAAGGGTATATTTTTGTATGTTGACAGCCCAGGAGGGGCAGTTTACCAGAGCGATGAGATGTATCTTAAACTTATGGAATATAAAGAGAAAACTAACCGTCCTATATGGGCATATTTTGCAGGGGAAGCTTGTTCCGGAGGATATTACATATCGATGGCGGCGGACAAAATCTATGCAAACAGGAATTGCTGGACAGGTTCAATCGGTGTAATTATTTCTCTTGTAAATTGTAAAAAACTTTATGATAAGCTTGGAATAAAGGAAATTGATATAACCAGTGCTGAAAATAAATCAATGGGTTCAGCAGGTCTTGATATGACTGATGAACAGTATAAAATATTCCAAAGCCTTGTGGATGAGGCATATGACCAGTTTGTAGATATTGTATGTACTGGACGTGGCATGGATGATGAGACTGTGCGTGAGATAGCTGATGGAAGGATTTACTCAGCAAAACAGGCCTTAGGAATTGGGCTTATTGATGAGATAGGACTGCTTGAGGATGCTAAAATGGACTTTGTGGCAGCTGCTGGATTACCTGATAATATAGAATTTTTTACTCCTGATAACAGGCTGTCAGGTTTTATTGGCAGGGTTTTTAGTGCTGCTGAAAAGATTATTCCAAAGTCTGATATAGACCTGGCAGAGGATATAATCCAGAATAAAGGAAATGGGGTGCTTATGTATTATGCAAAATAAGACAGATAATCTGGTATATGCCGGGTTTTTTGTCCGTTTTGCGGCATATCTGGCAGATATGGTGATAGTATCAGCTGCTTTGCTTTTTGTGCGCCTGCCTGTCTGGTTTACAGGAATTATAAATCCAGGCAACTTTCTGTTAAGAGATTTTATCTTTAAATATTCTGTCGCTGATATTTTATTTTATGTGCTGGCATCAGCATATTTTATTCTTTTGACATATTTTACAGGTGCAACTTTAGGTAAAAGGCTTTTTAATATAAGGGTTATAAGTGTAGAAGAACGCAGATATACATTCTTTGAAGTGATTTTCCGTGAAACTGTTGGAAGATTTCTTGCAAAGATTATATTATGTGCAGGATATATTATGGTGGGACTGGATAAACAAAAAAGAGGACTGCATGACCTGCTTAGTGATACTTGTGTTGTATATTGCCATGAGAGAAGGGTTTATGTAGCTCCTCCTGTATATTATAAAAGTATTAATACAGGCAGACAAGATGTTTATGGCGGAAATACAATGCAGCAGGATAATACAGGAGATGGAAATATCTAAGTTAAAATTTGATGGAAAACCAAGATACATCTGTAATCTGCCAGAGGTAGCCAGATGGATATATTATTTTTGTAGATTAATAGATTAGTAGTAATTTCCAGATACATCCTGTTAATAGCAGTAAATTCTAATAGTGGTTAAAAGAAAAATAAAAATGAATAAAAGAGAAATATCTGTTAAGAATATTAGCAGATACTATCACAGCATCCTGGTACGTATCGGGGTGCTGTTTTTTTCTAAATAAGAGAAAAAGTAATAAGAATGGAGGAAAATGTATGTTTGATGAGGAGAAAGAGTCACTTTGGAAGAAAAAAGGGTTTTATTTATCGGTATGTACAGCCCTTATATGTGTACTTGCATTAGGAACAGTGTACTACAAGATGAATTACCAGAAAGATAATGGTAAAAACCTTTTTGCAGATTCTGCTACAGCTGCACCTGCACCTAGCAAACCAGACAATGTTACAGGGGGTTCTGCTATTAATGGAAGTACAAGCAAACCAACAGAGAATGATAGTAAAGAAGCAAGTGTAAATATGTCACAAAGCAGTATAGCAGGTAAAACATCTGTCAGTGAAGGTGCAAAGAAGGGTGATACAGCTAAAGGCAATACAAAAACAGGCAAAATATCTAAAAAACCTGTTGCAAATACAACTGCAAAGCCAAAAGAAACACCTGGTACTGCATCAAGTAATAAAGCAAAAGAAGATAAAGACAAAAACAATGCCAAAGGCAGTAATAAAAAGGCTGGCAGTAAAGGTTCAGTTGCTACTATGTCAGAAACAGGTATTAAAGATAAATTTGATATTGAAAAAGGACTGCTTTGGCCTGTAAGTGGGGATGTAATATTAAAATACAGCATGAGCAATACTGTTTATTTTAAAACTCTTGCGCAATATAAATGTAATCCTGCTATTGTTATATCATCAGAAGAAGGGACAAAGGTAAAGGCAGCAGCAGATGGCACTGTTACTAAAGTGTCAGAGTCAGATGAGATTGGAAATACTATAACAGTTGATATAGGAAGCGGATATACTGTGACTTACGGACAGCTTAAGGATGTAGCAGTTAAAGAAGGCCAGGCAGTTAAAGAAGGCGATGTAATTGCAAAGATTGCAAAACCTACAAAATATTATAGCCAGGAGGGAAGCAATTTGTATCTCCAGGTAATGGAAAAAGAAAATTCTGTTGACCCGTTATTGTTATTAAGATAAGATTTTGGTAAATAAGTTTCTGGCTAAACAGCATTGTGGAATAAGCAGTGCTGTTTAGTCTTTATAAGGATATTTTTTAACAATAAAATAAATCCTGCTTTCCATGCTTACAAATATATGATATAATTATATGAAAGGTGAAATATGGCTGTTCTTATGCCAGATTCTATTTTTATAATATTATTAAATAATGTGTTGTATGCATATATCTGTTTATAACTATGGCAGGTATTATTAAATATTTTTAGGAAATGCCATCAGAATACATATGATTTGCATATGTTACACATAGGAATGGAGGGAATATGAAATACAGGATTGTTGGAAGTACTATGCCAGCAGTAGAAGTAGTTTTTGATGCGCCAGGGGAGTCTATGTACACCCAGTCAGGCGGAATGGCGTGGATGTCTGAAGGAATAGAAATGAATACAAATACTAATGGAGGTCTTTTGAAAGGCGTTGGAAGGATGTTTGCTGGTGAATCATTATTTATGGCAAACTATACAGCCGTAAGGCCAGGGGCATCTATTGCATTTGCATCTACTGTAGCAGGTGAAATACTTCCTATAAACATAGGTGAAACTAATGGGTTAATATGTCAGAAAGGTGCTTTCCTCTGTGCAGAGCCAGGAGTTAATTTATCAATTACTTTTACTAAAAAGTTTTCTGCTGGTTTCTTTGGCGGTGAAGGTTTTATACTTCAGGATATCACAGGAAATGGAATGGTATTTTTAGAAATAGATGGTGATAAAGTTATAAAAGACCTTGCTCCAGGTGAAGTCCTTAAGGTTGACACAGGAAATGTAGTAGGCTTTGATAAAAGTATTACATATGAAATTGAAACTGTAAAGGGAATGAAAAATATATTCTTTGGTGGTGAAGGGCTTTTCCTCACTAAACTTATTGGACCAGGAAGGGTTATTCTCCAGACACAGAACTTCAATGAATTTGCAGGAAGGATTGCAAGAATGATTCCTTCAAGATAGAATGATATATATAGCTAATAATTTAAAAGTCTATAAGAGCGTATAAGAATAAAAATCTAAAAAATGGCGGAACTTAAAAAAATGTCTTGACAAAGAGATTTAAAAGTGTATACTGTATACTACAGTTGGATATTAATTGTAAACCGTTGATGTGGAGATAAAAATGAAAGATGTGCTTACAGAGAGCGTGGCATTGGTGGAAGCCCGCAGTAACAGTTCATTAAATGGACCACTGAGGGCATAGCCAAAGGGTTTTATAATATAAGCCTGAGTATTCTATGACGTGGAGGTATACGTTAGTTACCGGAGATATGTTAGTATTTCGCAAAGAGTATGGGAAACCATAAAACAGGGTGGTACCGCGGTTAAAAATAATCCGTCCCTGGCTATTATTATATAATAATAGCCAGGGCTTTTTTGTTTTTCAAGAAGCTGGAACTGTTTTGTGTTTTTATTATTTTAAAGGTTTTCCATAACAGGGAGGTGTCTTATGATTACTTTAGAAGAAGCAAAGAAATTGTCACAGGGATATAAGATTATTCCAATTAGTAAAGAGATTTTATCAGATATAACAACACCTATGCAAGTTTTAAGGATATTAAAAGAAACAGACCGTCACTGTTTTATGCTTGAGAGTGTTGAAAACCAGGAGAAGTGGGGAAGGTATACCTTTCTTGGTTATGCACCTAAGATGGAGATTACTTGTACTGGTGGTGTTATGGTTATAAGGAATGGAAATGAAGAGATAAGAAAAGTTAAACATCCAAGAGAATGTATAAAGGAAATCCTTAAGGAATATACAAGTCCAAAGATTGAAGGGCTTCCAACATTTACAGGAGGTCTTGCAGGTTACTTTTCATATGATTATATAAAATATAGTGAACCTGGGCTTAAACTTGATGCTAATGACCAGGAAGGTTTTAAAGATGTAGATTTGATGCTTTTTGATAAAGTTATTACATTTGACAACCTGCAGCAGAAAATAATAGTCATTGCCAATGCAAGTACAAATAACCTTGAAGAAGATTATAGAAGATGTATAGAGGAAATTGATGAAATAATTTGCCTGATACAAGAAAAAATACCATCTGGAATAGTGCCGGGAAAAATTACAACTGGTTTCACACCACTTTTTACAGAAGAAGAATATTGTAAAATGGTAGAAAAAGCCAAGAAATATATATACGAAGGGGATATTTTCCAGATAGTGCTTTCAAACAGGCTTGAAGCAGGGTATGAAGGAAGCCTGCTTAATGCATACAGGGTATTGCGTACAATTAACCCATCTCCATATATGTTTTATTTCAGCAGTGATGATATTGAGGTGGCAGGAGCTTCACCAGAAACGCTTGTGAAACTTGAAGATGGTGTGCTGCATACATTCCCGCTTGCAGGAACAAGACCAAGGGGCAAAGATAGCAAGGAAGATGAGGAACTTGAAAAGGGGCTTCTTGAAGATGAAAAGGAGAAAGCAGAACACAATATGCTTGTTGACCTTGGAAGAAATGACCTTGGCAAAATCAGCAGGTTTGGGACTGTTGAAGTTGAACATTATATGGATATATTGAAATATTCACATGTAATGCATATAGGTTCAACTGTAAAAGGTATTATACGTAATGATAAGTGTGGGCTTGATGCAGTGGATGCAGTGCTTCCAGCAGGTACTTTGTCAGGTGCTCCTAAAATAAGGGCTATGGAGATTATTAATGAGCTTGAGGACAACAAGCGTGGTATATATGGAGGAGCTATTGGTTATATAGATTTTACTGGTAATATTGATACATGTATAGCAATAAGGACTGTATTTAAAAAGAATGGGAAGATATTTGTAAGGTCTGGTGCAGGAATTGTAGCTGACAGTGTTCCAGTAAATGAGTACCATGAATGTATAAATAAAGCAAAGGCTGTAATGGATGCAGTAGAGAAAGGGCAGCATATACAGTAAATACATTCTGGAAATGGAGGGGAATATGGTAATTCTTATAGATAATTATGACAGCTTTTCCTATAATTTATACCAGCTTATAGGAATGATAAACCCAGATATATGTGTTATACGTAATGATGAGTTTACGGCAGAGGAAATAGGGAAACTTAAACCTTCACATATTGTAATATCTCCAGGGCCTGGAAAGCCATCAGATGCAGGTGTGTGTGAAGAGGTGGTAAGATATTTTAAAGGAAAGGTACCAGTCCTTGGTGTATGTCTTGGACACCAGGCAATCTGTGAAGTATTTGGTGCAAAAATATCTTATGCAAAACAGCTTATGCATGGTAAAAAGTCAGTTATAAACATTGATACAGGTTCAAAGCTTTTTAAGGGGCTTAAAGATAAGACAGAGGTTGCAAGATACCATTCTTTAACTGCAGTTAAGGAGACAATACCTTCAAATCTTATGGTAACTGCAGTAACAGATGATGGTGAGGTTATGGCAGTACAGCATACAGATTATGATATCTATGGTGTCCAGTTCCATCCAGAGTCAATAATGACACCAGATGGAACAGCAATGATTAAGAATTTTCTGGAAATAAATGGAGGAGCATTATGATTAAAGAGGCAATAAATACTTTAGTACAGGGAAATGATTTAAGCACTGGGATGATGGAACAGGTTATGGAAGAAATTATGACTAATGAAGCAACAGATGCACAGAAAGCATCATTTCTGACAGCTTTAAGCATAAAAGGTGAAACTATTGATGAAATTACAGTAGCAGCAAAAGTTATGTCTTCTAAATGTACATATTTTAAAAATGATAAAGATTCTCTTGAAATTGTTGGAACAGGTGGTGATAAATCTAATACATTTAATATTTCAACACTTTCTGCGATAGTATGTGCAGCAGCAGGCATACGTATTACAAAGCATGGAAACCGGGCAGCATCAAGTAAATGTGGTACAGCAGACTGTTTAGAGGCTCTTGGTGTTAAGATTGACAATGAACCAGGGAAAAGTGAACAGATACTTGACAATACAAATATGTGTTTCCTTTTTGCACAAAAGTACCATCCTGCTATGAGATTTGTAGGTGCAGTACGTAAGGAAACTGGTATAAGGACATTATTTAATATTCTTGGACCACTTTCAAATCCTGCAAGGGCGAATATGCAGCTTCTTGGTGTATATGATGAAAGCCTTGTAGAACCTCTTGCACATGTATTAAAGAACCTGGGGCTTAAAAGGATTATGGTAGTATATGGAACAGACTGCCTTGATGAAATTTCAATGAGTGCACCAACTAAAGTCTGTGAATATAGAGATGGTAAATTTAAGTATTACCAGATTGTACCAGAACAGTTTGGTTTTAAATCATGTAAAAAAGAAGAGCTTGTTGGCGGGACTCCTGAGGAAAATGCTGTCATAGCAAAGGAAATCCTTAATGGCAAGGATGGTGCTAAACTGGATGCAATTCTTTTAAATGCAGGTGCTGCAATTTATCTTGCGTCTGATGGCATTACTATTGGGGAGGGTATTGCGAAGGCAAGGAAAGTAATAAAAAGTGGTAAGGCTAAGGCTAAACTTGAGGAATTTATTATGGCTACAAATTAAAAAAGGCAGAATAGTGGATAATATATCCAGGTCTTTCCAAATCAATGCCTGGAATGTATTAAGTATTACTATTGGAGCTGCCAGAGGGATTATTTATGAATATATTGAAAGAAATAGCAGAAAAGACAAAGGAACGTGTTGCAAAGGAAAAGCAAGAAAAAACGTTGGAAGAAATTAAACAAGAAGCATTTGCAATAAATACAGATACAGGATTTCCATTTGAGAAAGCACTTAAAGAAGAAAAGCTCTCTTTTATATGTGAGGTAAAGAAAGCATCACCATCTAAAGGTATTATAATAGAAGATTTTCCTTATCTGGATATTGCAAAAGAATATGAAGCTGGTGGGGCAAGTGCAGTTTCTGTACTTACGGAACCATCTTATTTCCAGGGTTCTGATAAATATTTAAAGGAAATAAAACAAGAGATTTCATTGCCTGTATTAAGAAAAGATTTTATAATAGATGAATATATGCTTTACCAGGCAAAGGTTATAGGTGCTGATGCAGTTCTTCTTATTTGTGCAATTCTTGGTGATAAAGAACTTAAGAGTTTTCTTGAAGTGGCTCATGGACTTGGGCTTTCGGCACTTGTTGAAGCACATAGCAGGGAAGAAGTAGAACGTGCATTAAAAGCTGGGGCAAGAATAGTAGGTGTAAATAACCGTGATTTAAGAACATTTAAAGTTGATATAAATAACAGTATACGTTTGCGGCCGCTAGTGCCAGATGACATATTATTTGTATCTGAAAGCGGGATAAAAGGGAAAGAGGATATTAAAGAATTGTCTGCAAATGGCACAGATGGGGTACTTATTGGGGAAACAATGATGCGTGCAGGTGCAGGCAGGGCAAATGTATTAAAAGAACTGGCGGCAGCAGCTGGTTAAGGTTATAAGAAAGGTGGGGCTGGTATGCCAGATATAAAAATAAAGATATGTGGTTTAAGACGTACTGAGGATATAGGGTATGTTAATGTGCTGCTGCCTGATTATGCTGGATTTATACTTGCTGGCGGGTTTACCCGCAGTATAGAAAGAAAACAGGCAGAAGAGTTTGCAGAAAAGATTGACAGCAGGATTAAGAGGGTTGGGGTATTTGTAAACCAGCCTGCCAGTGTGGTGGCAGAGTATATAAACAGTGGAATTATACAGTATGCGCAGCTTCATGGTGATGAGGATAATCTATATATAGATAAACTTATGGAATATATAAAAACAGGATGTGGCATTATTAAAGCTGTGCGGGTAAGGAATGAAAATGATGTAAAAATGGCTTCAGGGTATAATTGCAATTACCTTTTGCTTGATGCTTATTCTGGCACACAGGCAGGAGGCACTGGGATTACTTTTGACTGGACTATGGTTAAAAATATTAAAAAGCCTTTCTTTCTTGCGGGCGGGATATCTGCTGGCAATGTAGAAGATGCCATAAAAACAGCGTCACCCTATGCGGTTGATGCAAGCAGCAGTATGGAAACATCAGGTTATAAGGATTTTGATAAAATGAAAGAATTTGTTGATATAGTGAGAAGATTAAATAATATTTAAACTAGTGGTATATTGGAGGTATAAGATGAGTAAAGGAAGATATGGTATACATGGAGGACAGTATATACCTGAAACACTTATGAATGAAGTCACAAAGCTTGAAAGAGAATATGAATTTTATAAAAATAATGCTTCATTTAAAGAAGAACTGGATATCCTGCTTAGGGAATATGCGGGCAGGCCATCGCTTTTGTATTTTGCAGAGAAGATGACAAAGGATTTGGGCGGTGCTAAGATATATTTTAAGCGTGAGGACTTAAACCATACAGGTTCACATAAGATTAACAATGTGCTTGGCCAGGCACTTCTTGCCAAGAAAATGGGTAAAAAGCGTATTATAGCAGAAACAGGGGCAGGGCAGCATGGAGTTGCAACTGCAACTGCCGCAGCACTGTTTGGGCTTGAATGTGAAATATATATGGGAAAAGAGGATACAACCAGGCAGGCACTTAATGTATACCGTATGCAACTTCTTGGTGCAAAGGTGCACCCTGTAGAAAGTGGCACAATGACACTTAAGGATGCAGTAAATGAATGTATGAGGGAATGGGTTTCAAGAGTTGATGATACATTGTATGTACTTGGTTCTGTAATGGGACCTCATCCTTTCCCTATGATAGTAAGGGACTTCCAGAGTGTAATAAGCAGGGAGGCAAGGGCACAGATATTAGAAAAGGAAGGGAAACTTCCAGATGTTGTAATGGCATGTGTAGGCGGCGGAAGTAATTCAATGGGCATGTTTTATGAATTTATCAATGATGAAAATGTACGTTTAATTGGATGTGAGGCAGCAGGACATGGTGTGGATACAGATAAGACAGCAGCTACAATGGCAACAGGGACAGAGGGTATATTCCATGGGATGAAGTCATATTTCTGCCAGGATGAGTATGGCCAGATTGCACCAGTTTATTCTGTTTCGGCAGGACTTGATTATCCAGGTGTAGGGCCTGAACATGCTTACCTTAAGGATATAGGAAGGGCTGAGTATGTTCCAGTTACTGATGATGAGGCTGTAGAAGCATTTGAATATATTGCAAGGCAGGAAGGTATAATTGCTGCTATAGAAAGTTCACATGCAGTTGCACATATTATGAAGATTGCTCCAGAAATGGATAAAGACCAGATAATTATATGCTGCCTTTCAGGACGTGGTGATAAAGATGTAGCAGCAATCGCAAGATACAGGGGGGTTGATTTACATGAGTAGGATTAAAAACGCATTTAATGGTAAAAAGGCATTTATAGGTTTTGTAACAGCAGGAGACCCAAGCCTTGCAAAGACAGAGGAATTTGTCCTTGAAATGGAAAAGGCAGGTGCATCGCTTATAGAACTTGGTATACCATTTTCAGACCCTGTAGCAGAGGGTCCAGTTATACAAGATGCTAATATAAGGTCACTTTCTGCAGGCTGTACAACTGATAAAATATTTGAAATGGTTAAGTCATTACGGACAAAGACTGAGATACCGCTTGTATTCCTTGCATATGCCAATACATTATATAGATATGGTTATGAAAGGTTCTGTGACAAGAGTAACGAAGCCGGGATAGACGGTTTTATAATACCAGATATGCCATTTGAGGAGAAATATGAACTGTCAGGCATAGCAGCAGCACATGGCATTGATTTAATATCCCTTATAGCACCTACATCTGAACAAAGGATACAGATGATTGCAAAAGAAGCAACAGGCTTTATATATGTTGTTTCATCAATGGGGGTAACAGGCGTAAGGGATGAGATAAAAACAGATGTGGCGTCAATAGTAGAAGTTATACGTGGTGTTACAGATGTACCTGTTGCTGTTGGTTTTGGAATAAATACAAAGGAACAGGTGGAAGAGTATACAAAAATTGCAGATGGCGCAATTATTGGAAGTGCTATTGTTAAAATTATTGAAAAATATGGGGAGAATGCGGGAGAATATATATATAATTATGTATCAGAAATAACCCAGAATATAAAAAATAATTAAAAAATTATGTATTTCTATCTTTGACAGATGTTAATATAAAAATAACACTGAAACTCTTATGTATATGGGAGTCTGGTGTTATTTTTTATATTTCTGTGTAATTGGAAAAATGGAGAAATTCAAAGTACAGGATAATCCCATAAAATTAAAAAAGTATTAAATGCTGTTTCTGTGAGCAGTTTTTAGACTATAATTTTTAAAATTCCCAGTTTTTTATTGTTAAAGCTGCTCTGATAATGCTAATTTTATAAAATATTTGATT
>VSNJ01000103.1 GCA_009774235.1 Lachnospiraceae bacterium | reverse complement strand
CCTTTGTTTTATTTTATATCGAACTCACGTTATATTAATATACAAACAAGAATACCCTGTATAATTCTTCTGTCACTATTTAGCAGTTCTGTTATTCCAGGCACATTTCCAAAATATTTATAAGAATGCTATTTTCTTCCTGAGACCGGACTGCTATTCTGTAAAATCCATCTGCAAGTCCTATAAAATTATTACAATTACGTATTAATATCTGTTTTTCAAGAAGTTTTTCATATAAATTAATTCCACTTTTAACAAGCAAAAAATTTGCATCTGATGGAAATACCTTTATTCCTTTAGTTGCAAAATATTTTGTCATTCTAGTCCTCTCCGATGCAACTAATTCTCTTGTTTGTACAACATAGTCTTTATCCTCAAGCGCACTAACACCAGCAATCTGTGCAGCAACAGATACACTCCACTCTGTCTGTAATTGTTTCATCCTTGCCAGCAGCCACTTATTCCCACATACACACCAGCCAAGCCTTAAACCAGCCATTGCATATAACTTTGTAAATGCATTAACAACAATAAGGTAATTACTATATATTTCACTTTTCATGCTAAGCAGTTCATAATCTGGCACAAATCCCAAAAAACATTCATCTGCAATAAGATAAATACTATTTTTTTCACAATATGCCAGTACTTTCATAAACACTTCTTTACTTATAATTCTTCCTGTTGGGTTACAAGGACTGCACAAAAAAATTATATCACAATCCAAAGGAATCTTATCTAATATTCTGGTATCTATCACAAAATCTTTTTCTTCTTCCAAATAATAATATTCTATCTTTGCATTAGTCCCATACAAAGCATATCTGTATCCAGAAAATGCTGGTGCTGTCACCAATGCTTTCTTTGGCATTATTGCATTTGTAACCAGTTTAAATATTTCAGATGCACCATTACCACATAATATATTTTCTTTGGGAATATTTTCCTTTTCTGAAATTGCCATGCGCAATTTACTACATTCCATATCTGGATACTTCTCAAATAAATCTATATTTTCTGTTAATTTAATCTTTACCGTTTCTGGTATTCCCAGAGGATTAGTATTTACTGAAAAATCATACTTTACATTATTACTATAAATATCCCCGCCATGCTTATAAGCTACATCTCCTGTTATTGTTTCATTATCCAACAAAATACAAATCCTCCATATCTGCAAGCCTTATTTATTTTCTTTTCTCAAATTCTTTGCGGAACTCCCCAAGATCCTGTCCTTTTAATGCCCTCTGCAAAAGCAGTGGCAGCATTTCAGGATTACATGCAAAACATGGAATACCAATCCTTGCAACCTTCTCTGCCATCTGTGCATCGTAATAAGGTTTCCCTCCATCTGCAATAGCAAGAAGACAGACAACCGTCACCCCAGACTCCTTTAACTCTTTAAGCCGGTTCATCAAAGAAGCCCTGTTCCCGCCCTCTTCGAGGTCAGTAATTAAAAAGAACAAAGTCTTTGAGGGATTTTCTACAAATTTCTGGCAATACGCAACAGACTGGTCAATATTAGTACCTCCTCCAAGCTGGAAACCAAACAGCAAATCCACAGGGTCATCACATTTCTCTGTTAAATCAACTATATTAGTATCAAATGCCACAATATGGGTACGTATTGAAGCCATACTTGCAAGTATACAACTCATAATAGAAGAATAAATTACAGATTCCCCCATAGAACCACTCTGGTCTACATCAAGGATTACTGTCCACTGCCTTGATGCTGCTGCGGTTGTCCTGTCAAAGAAATAAAAACGTTCTGGTACAATAGTTCCAAGTTCTTTATTATAATTTTTCAAGTTCCTGCGTATTGTAAGCTGGAAATCCAGTGCACTAGCTGATGGTATTGGTGAATGAAGCCTGCGGTTTATAGAAGATGTCACTGCACGCCTTATATCTGCTTCCAGCAGCTTATTAATCTCCTCCACAATTTTCGCAATAAATGCCCTTGCACTCTCTTTAGAACGTTTTGGAATCTGGTCTTTAAGCATAAGAAGCGTTGAAGCCAGACCTATATCTGGTTCCAGGTTTTCCAGAAGTTCAGGTTCAAATATAAGCTGGCGCAGCCCACAGCGCTCTATAGCATCAGACTGTATTACTGTAACCAGGTCCTTTTCAAACAATGTACGTACATCCCCAAGCCATTTTGAAATCTTAGGGTTAGACGGGCCATTACCCGCACCCCGTCCTTGCCCAAAACCTCCAGATTCACTATGATTATAAATTGCTGCAAGTGCCTGGTCCATCATAAGCTGCTCTTCTGACAACCCAGGCTTCTCATTTCCATTCATAGATATGAAGCGTTCTTCACTTTCCACACCAAGAATCAAGCGCCAGCGCTTAATACGTCCTGTTTCTTCCATTATCTGCACCATACCTTTCAAATATCTCCAAAATCAAACTCATCCAGTTCATCTAACATCACCTGGCTCTCTTGTGAAAGCCCTTCCTCCACAGATGTTTCTTGTGTATCCAGATGCCAGATTTCCCCTAAATTTTCTGCAATAGCATCTTTATCAGCAGAAGTAAAATCTGCAAAAGCACGGCGAAGAAAAAGCAATGCACGTTTAAATTCCTCATCATCCAGTGTATCCAGATATTTGTCCAGGCTTTCCCAAAGGCTGGTACGGATAATTAATGCATAGCGGTTCTTCATTGAAAACCCTTCAAACCAGCCAGCCCCCAGGTCTGCAGGAACACCTTTTGAAAGACGCCTTTCTACTTTTAGTTCCAGTTCTTCATTAGACAGCTCCCCTCTTTCAAGCAGAACTGCAGCAGCATAACCAGAAACCTTTGTATTAAGGTCATCCCTGTCCGCAATTTCTTTCATTACATTTACCCACCGTTCTGCCGGAAGAAATTCATGGCAGACTGCTGTTTCATTTAATATCCCTATACTCTGTACAAGCCCATGTGAAGCATTATCATCACAAATACAGCACCCTGGCAGAAGCAGGCATGCACGCAGGAAAAGCTGCTTTAATATTGGAACCAGCGGTTCACTTGAAATCTTCCTGATACTTCCATACTGGATAACAAGTGACAGCTGCCTTGCCGTTTCTGCGATTTCTTCAACAGATGCAGCATCTACAGCAATCTTTTGTAATACAGAAGTAGCATAAGCAGCAGTTTCTGGCATACCACATAAAAATGACTGTTCAATGATTTTTGCAACACTTGCAATGCTTCCCCCATTCTCTGCTTCTTCCTTCATCTGGAAAGCAGCAGCAAGAAGTACCGTATCACCTTTTAACTGTGCTTCTACAATTTCAATTTCCGCCTCTGGCGTCCAGCGTAACACCCAGTTCTCAGCCCATGTTGCCCGCTCCTGCTGTCCTGGACTGAAACTTACAAAAGAAATGCCTAAGACCCTCAGCCTGTGCAGGAAAAATGAACGTTCCAAGTCCATAAATGCTGCTTTCTGTGATTTTACCCCCAACTTTTCCCTAAGGTCCAGACGCAAGTCATCCGCTGTTACAGAAAAATAACGTTTTAAATTAAGCTCATCCAGCTGGCGGTAGAAATCATTCTGTATAGAGGTACGGCTGGTTCCCTGTGGAAGAAACCCTATAGTTGTTCCAATCTCTGTATCAGCAACAGCCATAGCAATTTCCCCAAGCCTTCCATGCCCTATACATGTAACCGCTGCATCCCTTAAATCCCTTAATGCAGGCAAATTATACCCTCTAAGCCCTGCAAGCGAGAATGAAAGCCGGACCGCTTCAATTACTTCCGCAGAAGAAACCATATTTCCATTCTTACGCTGCCATGCTGCAAGCCTTGACAAGTAACTGCGTGCCGCATAGCTTGCTTCACCTCTCTGGAAGCCTTCCCATAAAAGGTCATAATACGCAGGCGCTTTATTTCCAGCACCATAACCAGACCTGGACGACATGCGGTAATAAGAATATGGCATAAGTGTTTTCTGTGTTTCAACATAAGGCAGCCCTTTTAATTCCTCATCACTTAATGGTGGTGTACTGCTTTCCAGACCTTCCACATGGTATGCACCTGTTACCACAACAATCTTTTCTGGTTGAATACCAGAATCCACTGCTTCTTTTATCTGCCGCTTCATATAAGCTTCACGTACAACGGTTTCTGCATAACTGCTATCCTTCCTGGCTGTAAGCCCACGCAGGTTTCTTCCAAATACTTCTGCCCCTTTCCAATATCCAGCGGCATCACTTGAATGTTCAAGTGTACGTTCCCAGAATGTCTCATGTGAATCATCACCAGACAGTCCAGACAGCTTATCATATACAGCCCATTTTTCTTCACCTGTATTTTCATCTCTGTCTTCACAGCCAGAAAGTGCCAGGAATATTCCGGATGGCAAATCAATAAAACGGCATTCCCTGCGGTTCTCATGTGCCCAGAGAACCGCCTGGTATTCAGGTGAATATCTGGCAAATGGATATAATATAGTACGTACAGGAGGTTCAGATGTATATGCCATAATTGCAATAGGAGGTTTAGTGTTTTTATCTGGCAGGCACACAATCTCCTCTGAAAAATCAGAAGGTCCCTCTATAAGAACCAGCTCTGGCATAAGCTTATCCAGAAGTTCCCTTAAATGCCATGCCCCTGCAGGCGACAAGTGCCGGATACCAAATATAACTGGCTGGTTTGCATCATGTACTTGAAGCATATCATCCATTATTCATTCAGCTCCTTACATTCTTTATAAAGGCCAGCCCACTTTAAACCTCTTTTCTTAAGGATATTCTCCAGATATTCTTTCCAGGCAAGACTGTCCTTTTCCTCATCTTTAACTATAGCTCCCTGTAGCCCCGCTGCCAGGTCATAATCTGTAATTACACCATTTCCAAAACTGCCTGCAAGTGCCATGCTGTTTGCCAGCAAAGAAATAGCCTCTGCTGTAGACAAAACCCCTGTGGTAGTTTTTAACTTTTGTTTGCCATCCAGGGTTTCGCCCATACGCAATTCACGGAAAATTGTGCAAACCTTTTCAACCACTTCCTGTTCTGGCAGTTCTGAATTTAAATCAAGGTTTTCTGAAAGCTGTTCTACACGTGTCTTTACAATATCCATCTCTGATTCCAGGTCTGCAGGAGCTGGAAGTACCACAATATTAAAACGGCGTTTCAGCGCAGCAGACATTTCATTAACACCCTTATCCCTTGTATTTGCAGTTGCAATCACCGAAAACCCCTTTTTAGCTGGAACTTCAAACCCAAGTTCAGGTACAGAAATCCTTTTTTCTGATAATATAGAAATAAGCGCATCCTGTACCTCAGAAGCACATCTTGATATTTCCTCAACCCTTGCAATAGTCCCTGTTTCCATTGCATTATATACTGGGCTTTTTAACATAGCTTCTGGTGAAGGTCCCTGCGAAACCAGCATAGCATAATTCCATGAATAGCGTATCTGTTCTTCTGTAGTTCCTGCTGTTCCTTGTATTACTTTTGTAGAATCCCCATTAATTGCTGCCGATAAATGTTCTGATAACCAGGATTTGGCAGTTCCTGGTTCCCCAATTAGCAATAGCGCACGGTCAGTTACAAGTGTTGCAATAGCTATTTCTACAAGCCGTCTGTTACCAATATATTTAGGTGTAATTATTGTTTTTCCTGCCTTTCCTCCAGTAATATATGTAAGCACAGACCTGGGTGACATCTTCCACCCTGTTGGGACAGGGTCTTTTTCTGCTGCTATTAATGCATTAATCTCCTTTTGGAACATCTGCTCCGCTGGCAGACGCTGTACCTTTGTTTTTGTTGCCATCTTACAATTATTCCTCCATTTCCTTTTTTAACAACATTGTATACAAATCATCATACCTTTCATTACTCCAGTCCTGGATTTTAGCAATTCCGTCCTCTTGCAGCTTTTTAATCTCTTCCAGTTCCTTAATCTTATCTTTTACTGGCATAGGTGCTGACAATATCATATCCTCTACTCCCCAGAACCAGCATTTGCCACTTTGTACCTCTGCTGATACAAGACCCTTTCCGTCCTTGAAACCACATTTATCCATTAATATATAATACGTTTTACTTGTTTTAGGTACATTAGATTTCACACCATACTTTGCAGACAGCATTGCCTGCTGGTAAAAATAACCACCAAGGATATCACAAATCTCCTTGTCCTGCGGGCACACCATATTGCCAAGTACGTCATCCCAGCCATGCACAATAAATTCACGTAAGCCATATTGTGAAGAATAATATGTATGGATACAGCCCTCTGTTATATTATTGGAATCTGTAAACAATGCAAACCATCTTATATCTGGTTTTTCAAAAAGCCCGGTATGCACAGTAACAGGTTTGTCCCCAAACTCATCATAATAATACTTTAAAATCTCATATTCCTGTCTTTCACTGTTCCATACAACACTTGAAAATACATCCATAATACTAATAAGAGACTGCTTATGCTGGCTGTCTTCACCCTCCAGCATCCTGGAAAATGTATTATAAACTTCTTTACTGTCTTTCTCTATAAGTGCTGCTACAAGTGCAGGTTTTAAAAACTTTGTGCCATTATCATTGTACAATTCCCATGCCAGTGTAAATAATCTTTTATCCCTGCTCCAAATCATAGAATCTACAAGTATATCCTGGACAGAAAATTGTATATATTCATTTTTTTCTGTTTTCATCTGGCCAAACTGTTTAAACCTTGCAAGTTTCCTATACACTTCAAGCATTTCTGTAGAAGCTTTTCCTGTCATGGCTAATAACAACATATTTATCTTGCTATAATCCTGTGAAGACAAAACAAGGCTGCCACTGCCAGCTTGTGCCTGCATTTTATCAATCTGACTGTCTATTGCGCCAGCAACCAGTCCAGATATAGCATCACTTTTAGAAAGTATAAGAGATTTTGCAGCTGTAATAGTGCTTTTCTTAAGCTGTGTTTCCCAGAATTCCAGGTTATCTGTATCCTCCATGCCTGAAAGGGCCCACAGTGCAGCTTTCTTGCAACTTCCCTTTTCTGTTTTTACAAAACCCATCAATATTTCCTGGTTTCCGCTGTTATGGCGCAAAGCATAAATAAGTGCAGCACGTATATCTTTCTCTGCCTCTTCAAGCATAGAAAGATACCACTGGTTTTCTGCTGCCTTTGCAATATTTTCTATTATATGTACCCTGCGTACCATTTCCTTTTTTCCTTTAGGGTCAAAACCCTTTTTTAAAAGCGGAATCAAAGAGGCGTCCTCTTCAGACAGCCACTCTTCTATATGGTTTGCAAGCTCTGTATAAGCAGCTCCAAGTGCTTCTACAAGTGCTGGCTTAATACGGTAATCTGAGAAAATCCCTGGATTTCTTTTATGTTCATCCATAATAAAGCTATAACAGCCTGTTCCCTGGCTGGATAAAGCCTCCAGTATAGGAGCTGCTACGCTATATGGTATATCTGTATACGCAGTCCCTTCTGCTGCTTCAAGTGGTTTTATTTCTCCTTCTACACTTACCACTGCCTGTGTTTTAAGTACCGCATCTGTAAGGGCAAGCGTATCAAGCAAAGTATCTGCCTTATTAGTACATTCATCAGATAAAAGTTCATTTGCTGCCTGGAATATTTTATTAAACACAGGAGCTAAACCTGCAAGTGCTTCCATATTCCTGACAGCCCTGGCAAGCCTGAAATCTTCTGAAAGAAGGGATACACCTGCAATAATACTTGATTCCAGACGTTCTTTTAATTCATATAATGGTTCCAGATTCATATTTAACCTTCTTTCTTCCTGTTAATATAACAGCCTTACAACCTGCTTGTTTGTTATAATGCTGTAAGGCTGTACACATATACGGCGTTTTTCCTCATTATAGAAAAATGCCCCAAGTAATACCTGGTTCTCTAACAAAGAGGTATCTGGCAATGCCTGGATACGCACAGTTGTTTCTTCCATTCCAGGAATATCCTCTAAAAGAACAGATGAATCCTCCTTATCACACATAACATATGATTTCCCAACCATACCAATCTGCTTAAAAGCAAACAACATTACAACAAAATTATCCGGAAGTGTATTTTTTATCTGGTTTTTTACCAGCTTTACAGCAGCCAGAAGGCTTGTCTGTGCATGTGAAGCAAGGTTTGCAAGCTGTTCTTTTGACACTGGGCTGTAAGATGCCCCCTCCCAGCGTATACGGCGGTTAATTTCCCCTGGATAATATGAAAGCACAGGGACAGAAACAGCTTCAAATACAGTATCATCCTGTTTAATATATTTCATTGCTTTTATGGGACGGTAATTACGCTTAACTGATACTTCACCAGTTTCAACATCCGCCCACCATCCAGTATCTATAAATTCTCTTCTTGCTTCATCATAAATAACCTGGAAAGAAAGCTGGAGCAGGCAAGCATTATCCTTCTTTAAACCAAGTGCTTGTAGCTGGCCAAGCTTCCATACCCCGCCAAGCTCCTCATACAGGATATTATCATCATCTTCTGTATTATCTTTATCAAGCTTGTCCTTAAGATAAGCATCTGCCTTTTTTACCAGTGCCCTTAACTGTACCAGTATATTTGCAGCTTCTTTATAATGGCAGTTATTACCGTCCTTCTGGAAAGCTTCTATCTCTATAACCAGACGGTTTACATAAAGCTGTGGGCCTGCGAGGTAATAATCCCCAAGTTGTTTTGCCAGGTCTTTATATGTCTTTACAGAACTGCTTCCCATTGTACCAAGCCCTGTCCATAAAAGACGGCTTATCATTTCTTCTGTCATCTGCAACCCTTCCAGCTGCTTTTTAATTTTCTTTGTACGTGCTGTCTTATTTACCTTTGGTTTACTTTCCTGGCTTCCATCAGCCACCTTTGCAGCACGTGCTTCTTTCTTCTGCCGTTTCTTAATTATATCTTCTGGAATTTCACAAAGCCCAAACTCTTTTCCAGAATTAATTTCAAAAAGCAATGCCAGGCTGTGTTTACATGGAAATTGCCTGCTAGGACAGGAACAACGGAAAACAGGGCTTTCCTCCTGTATAAAATCAGCAGAACTTATATAATTTGACTTGCCGCTTCCAGCACACTCCCCCATATAGAAAGTATCATCACCAGAACAAAACAACTTAACAAAGCCGCCCTTCTGGGAAATTTTCCTGGCGTTATTAAGCGCAGACGCATTAGCTGCAAGTGCTGCAATAAACTGTTCAGATATTTCTCTCACTATACCACATCCTTTATTATTTCTGATATTCTTTATACAACCGCCAGTTCTTTTAACCTGTCTTCAAGTTCATCCCATTTTTTTATAGTAAAAACATCATTATGTACTATATTTGTATTTGTGTTGCCATCTGCACCTGTATACCAGACAGGTGTTATACCAGCATCTGCTGCACCTTTAATATCACATTCATAATTATCCCCAACATACCACACGCTTTCCGCATGCAGTCCTGCTTTCTCTAATGCAAGACCAAATATCCTGTTATGCGGCTTACGGAAAATATAATTACTAGATGTAATAATAAACTCAAAACCATTACCAGGAAGAAGTGTATTAATACGTCCAGAAACAATACTTTGTGCATAGGCTATATTACTAATTACACCTGTACGTATTTTATTCTCTCTTAAAAAAATAAGAAAACTTTCTATTCCATCAGTAGGAACTCCTGGTGAAGCCGCATCCCAGAATATTTTATCAATTTCTTCTATACTTAATGGAATTTCTATTCCCTGTGACTCATAAAGATATGGAGTAAACATTGTATTTGGAATTTCTGTCTGGCACAGGTATTTTAAAGAAACATCAAATCTGCCCAGTTCATGGTTAATAATATCTGCCTCATGCCGTATCTGTTCTGCTGTAAGGTTATATTTATTTTTAACTGCATACTTAAGGACTGCCTCAGTCCCTTTAATACCATCAAACTTTTGCTCATTTACTAATGTTTGTCCATAATCAAATAAAATCATCTCTGGTAACTTCATAAAACCTCCATGCCACCTCTGCATTTCAAATAATAAACTTATAAATTATATGCAACGTTTTCTACTATTTCAAATATATTAACATTCCCTGTACTATATAATATAATCTTTGTACTTTTCTTTCCATTTATCCTCTATCCAGTATTCAGAACCATCTCTAAGCCTTCCTATAAACTGGTACTGGTACATTTCTCTCCGTATTAACTCTATATCACAAAAAACAATTTCATCTTTTATTATTTTGTTTACTTCCTTTTCTGTATATTTCCTTGAAGAATCAAACTTACTTATAATTTTTACCAGTGCTAATATTCTCATAGGTTTCTTTGATGGATATTGTAAAAGCTTATCTTCATTATTATAATATCTTTTTAATTTTTCCTTGTACAAACCTGGCTCTTTTTCCATATAACTCTCCTTTACAAATATATTTTAACCTGTCAAGTAAATTCCTATTTCTTCTTTTACTTAAAATTATACCACTTTTTCTAATATAAACAAGTTATATTACATATTACACCACGTCCGTTCCATAAATTTCAATAATTTTTATTATCCACTTTTGTGGATTATCCACTTTTGTGGGGACGGACGTGCCTATTACCCTTATTTTATATAACATCACATAAAACAAACAGGTTCTGGAATTTCTCCAAAACCTGTCTGCATTATATACAATCCATATAAAATATTTACTTTAACTTTTTACCTGTTGAAAATGCTCCTTTAATCTTCTTGCTATCTACAGTTTTATATGCCCTTACTTTATAAGTACCTTTTTCTGCTTTTTTAACAGTATATGAAGTTTTTTCTGCACCATTTACATTTGCAGTTTTTTTAAATTTTTTGCTATTATTTTTTGCAAAATAAACCTCATATCCAGAAGCACCACTAACCTTTTTCCATGTAACTTTGCCAGATTTATTTACTTTTACCCCAGAAACCTTTGCTGGTGCAGAAGCTGTTTTTAATACATCTGAAAATATTCCATTAACAGTTTTACCATTTTCTGTTTTATAAGCACATACCTTATATTGGTAAATAGTCCCTGCCTTAAGTTTTTTATCAGTATAGCTTGTGCCTGTCACATTTTTAACAAGCTTATAATCCTTACTTGCAGAATTATAGCGGTAAACCTGGTATCCTTCTGCTCCCTCTGTTACATTCCATGAAAGGGTAACTGCTTTAGCTGTATTCTTAGATGCCTTTAAGCCATTTACTTTTGCCAGGCTATCTTTATCTGTACTGTTATCCGCCAATGAATCTGTAAGTGCATACCCGCCTTCTTCATATGATAAAGAAGATTCATTTACTTTTGTAAACTGTATATCATCAAAAACAATCTGGGAATTAATATTAACTTTGCCAATACTATTACAGTAAATTGCAAACTTTGTAATATTTGAGGCATTAAATGTACCATTTGATTTACCCTTCATCTTACTAAATGGTATAGTTACATATTTTGCATTTTCTGTTTTAACAAAATCTGTAAGGAAAACTTCAAAATCCTCACCATCTGATGTAAGCTGTATAACAAGCTTCTGTCCCTTTCCATCAGGCTTAACCCACATTGAAAGTGCATTATACTCACTATAATCTGTTTCTGGAAGCCCTTTCATACGTCCTGTGTATGTTTCTGCACCATCAGTTTCCAGCTTATAGGTAAATGCACCTCCATATGTGCCATTTGATTTATTTGTCCCATCAAGTACAAAAGAAGAAGCAGCACCTGCACCAGAATTTTCAGTAAAATATCCATTCAGGTAATCATTGTCACCATAATATAATTCAAAATTCTCTATCTCATGCTTTGCAAGAACATCCTTTTCTTTTCCAAAACTAATATTTGACAAAGTAAGAATATTCACACTATCCGCTACAATACTTACAGTACCAATATCAGTTTTGCCTAGTGAATCCAAAGTTTCTTTTGTAACTTCTGCCTCATAATAACCAGACTCTGCTTTTTCAGCTACAATTTCCTTTTCTGTTGTCCCAGCTTTTAGAACAAATTTCACTTCTGCAGCATTTTGTACAGATGCTTTTAATGTAAACGCATCCTTAATAGCAGACATTGGAAAGAGGTTTGCAAAATATCCACTTTTTATTTTCTGGTCTTTATTTGTAACCTGTTTTTTCTCTGCATCACCATAAAAACTTGTGCCATTTGCAAATACAGAAGAACTTTCATTATAAAAATCTATAAATTCATTAACAAGTTCCTGTCCTTTAGTATCACTATACTTATAAGGAAGATAAAAATTAGTGTCTGAGAAATTAGCCCATATTAAAAAGTATGGCATACCTGTTTCCCTTGCTACTTTATTAACCTGGCTATACCAGTTAATTCCCTTTATTGGGTTTTTCTTAACCATAAGCCCGCCATTTGATGTGCCATCTTCCCTTGTAATACGTACACCTGCTTCTGAAATAGCAGCAAGCTTTCCTTTATCATCTGCCATTTTCTTTATAATTTCACATGATGACCTTAAGTTATTTAAAAATGTATCCCCATAAGTATCTGCATATGTCATATCATCATAATAGTCAAATGCAAGAACATCAATATAAGCATCACCTGGATACCTTTCATTATATTTTTCTTCTGACTGTACTGGTCCATTTGGTGAATATACATAAATAAAGTTATGTACACCTGCTGCCTTTAAATAATCCTGTGTATAACGGTACATTGCTTTATATGTCTCCTGGCTTGTTGTAGCAGACCCCCACCAGAACCAGCCACCATCATTCTCATGGAATGGACGGAAAAGCACAGGTATGTCACCAAGCCCCTTTGCATAATCAGCAATAATATCAAGATATGTTGTAAACTGTGCATTATATTTTCCACCTGGCATTACTTCCTGTGCACAATTATTAGATAAATCTTGTGACTCTGAAAAATCACATTTAGAGAAATCATATTTTCTCTTAGAACCAGGAGTTGCAGTTATCTTTTCATTACTCATATTTGGCATATGTACAGATAATGTAAGGATTGCACCCTCTGCAGCTGCTTCTTTGCCAGTTTTTACACAGTATTCTATAGCTTTCTCTGTATCTGTAAAACCAGACTCTACACCAGTAAGTGAGAGACTGTCAATACCAACAAGCCCGCTTATGCTTCCAGTTATATCCTTTGTATCAGAATACACACCTTCTCTTGAAGTTACATGTTTATGTGTATCATTCTGGTGTCCAAATAAAACCTGGTCTGCTTTGTCAAGTGCAGCCAGATAAGAATAAAGTGCCTTTACAGAATCTTTTGCCTGGCTGTCTGCAAGGCTTACTTCCCCAGACATAGCACTTGTATCTGCCTTAGTGCCTGTACCTGGTACAGATGTGATATCAACAAAATCTGATGCTTCATTGTACTGTGATAACACAACATTATCCATATAAACATTTCCTTTAAAAGATGTGCTTACACCAACTATACCTATAACCAGCTCTGTAATTTTAGCTGTATTTGGGGAAAATGAAACTGTTATTACAGCTTTTTTCATTCCATTACCAAGGTCTGAAACTTCTGAAATACCTTCTTTATTAATAATTTCTGTTCCAGAAGAATCTTCCTTTGCAAATATCTTTGTTTTAAATCCCCCAAATTCTTCTGGATAAACTATATCCAATGTAAGAAGGTTATATGCTGAAACATCAAGCCCGTCTTTAAAGACTTTCTTAATCTTTGCCTCACTCCATGTATACCCTTCACAACCTGTATAATCAAGCCCAAGCTTTAACATATTGCTTTCAAATGCTTTTTCTACTTCTGCTGTTACATCCTTTTCATACTGCCATCCGGATTCTTTCTCCCATCCGGCATTTGTACCAGCAGCATCTGCTTCAAAATCACTTACTGCCAGTGCATCTTTCTTTTCTGTAATCTGCTGTTCCTGCTTTCCAGCAAGTGTTACATTAGTAAATGTAACCTTTCCTTCAAACCCTTTTGCAACAATTACAAAATAAATCCCTTTAAGCACATCAGGGGTTTTATCTTTAAACTCTATAGTAACTGATGTTTTATAACCCTGTTCTGTCTTTTCAAAATTCTTTTGTTCAAGATAAGGAATATCCTGGCTGTCATTCCAGTCCCATGCCTCACCAAGTTTTACAACACCTTGGAGTTTAATATAGTCACCTGCTTCTGTAAGGGACTTATATCCTGCTTCATCAAGATAAACATCCGCTGTCATTGTAAAGTTCTTTGTTATCTTTATATCCTTTATACTTTCATCATATGCAATTATTGGTTTATTGTCTCCCCAGTCTTCCTCTGGAAGTTTAAGCTCCCCTGTTTCAGCTTTTGCTACATTAGAATAAAGCATATTCACATTTTCTGCTGCCTGTACTACTGTTTCTTTTGCTGGTACACTTACGCCAGAAACAACTATAGAAGATGCCATAACTACAGCAATCCACTGTTTCTTCCAAAATCTTTTCCTCATAATCAGTCCTCCAATAAATTTTTTACATTATACAGATATTTAGTTACAAAAAATACTTTTCCTCCTTTCCTTTTACACAAACAAGCCAGGCATATACCCACAATCTGCAAATATATATATATGCATTTTACTGTATGCCTGCTTAAACATTAACTTCGTTCCTGTTTAACTGCTATATAACAAATATTAGTAAATTAATACTAATATATACTTTAATTAAAGTCAATAATTTAACTAAAATTATTTAAAATTTTCGCTTAAAATTATTATTTTTTAGCTATTTAAACAAAAATAAAACCATTAGAACCTACATTTGCAGTACTAATAGTTTCAGCCATAAATCTAATTTAACCCTTTATCTCTTCTAATATATTTACTTTAACCCTTAAAAGGCTTATATTCTCACAGAAATAAAATTTGCAAGATTATTAAATTATTAACTTTCAAAACAATACATATACAAAATCTATCACAAATATGCTTAGTTTATGTTATGGCAGAATATATATTTATAATTCAATTATAAATTATTAAAAAAATAT
>VSNJ01000102.1 GCA_009774235.1 Lachnospiraceae bacterium | reverse complement strand
ATATTTGTTGTTATCCAGTTATATATAAGCATTATCTTTATGCCGTACCGGAAACTCTGTTAATATAATAATACTTTTTTGGATAATTTCAAGTAGAAATATTAACCATATATAAAGACATACAGATTGGAGGAAACAATGGGAATAAATTATATAACACGTGTAAAGACACCTGATGAACTTAAATCAGAATATTCTTTAAGAGAAGACTTAACTGCATTAAAAGCTAAGAGGGATGCAGAAATTGCAGATGTAATTACAGGCAAATCAGACAAGTTCCTGGTTATTATAGGACCATGTTCAGCAGACAATGAAGATGCTGTATGTGACTATACCAGCAGGCTCGCCAAAGTACAGGAAAAAGTTTCAGACAAAATTATACTGGTACCAAGGATATATACCAATAAACCACGTACAACAGGTGAAGGCTATAAAGGCATTGTACACCAGCCTGACCCTGAAAAAGCTCCAGACCTGCTTGAAGGCATTATTGCTATGCGTAAAATGCATATACATTCAATAGAAGAAACACATCTTTTTGCTGCTGATGAAATGCTTTATCCTGAAAACTGGCCTTATATATCAGATATTCTCTCATATGTTGCAATAGGTGCACGTTCTGTTGAGAACCAGCAGCACAGGCTTGTTGTAAGTGGTCTTGATATACCATGTGGAATGAAAAACCCTACAAGTGGCACATTAAGCATAATGCTTAATTCATGTATTGCTGCACAGTCAGGCCATACATTTATGTACCATGGATGGGAAGTAAAGACCGACGGCAACCCCCTGGCACACACAATACTGCGTGGTGCTGTCAATAAACATGGCCAGGCACTTCCTAATTACCATTATGAAGACCTTATGCTTTTAAATGAAATGTACCATAAACTTGATTTAGCAAACCCAGCATGCATAATAGATGCCAACCATGCTAATTCCAATAAATGCTACTATGAACAGCCACGTATAATCTACGAAGTTATTCATAGCCGCAATTTATCAAGTGATATAAAGAAACTTGTCAAAGGCGTTATGGTTGAAAGCTATATAGAACCAGGAAACCAGTCAATACATGAACACACATATGGCAAATCAATTACAGATGCATGTCTTGGATGGGATGAATCAGAAAAACTTATATACGAAATTGCAGAAAAACTATAATTTATACAAAACAGGAATATAAGGATACCTGGACTCCTGCCAGGCTAAGCAAATTCCAAACCCGTCCGCTCCAGAACCGGATGGGTTTGGAATTTACTGGTTTATCCATATTTCGTATTGAGCTTGTGCATCGGCAACCTTCTTTAATGCCACTTTTAACGAATCCACTGCTTTTGACAAATTCTGCTCCGCTTTTTCTTTCTGCTTATCTGTTTTTGCTTCAATAATGGCTTGTTGATATTTAAGCACTCTCGCTTCAATTTTTTCTTTTTGAATAGTTACTAATTCAAGTCTTCCTCTTGCCTTTTCTCTTTTCTTATCTGTTACAAGATCATACTTATCTTTAATATCATTCCACCTTGGCACATTTAATTCTTCTCCATACCAAGCCTTATAATTCCTTTGAAATACTGCTAACCATGTAGACGCCACAGAACTACGTAATTTAGGTTCCTTAAATGTTGTTTCTTCGATAGCTGAAACGAAATCTTCAAGGCAGTCAAAAATGGCATAATCAGTTATTCTTTCACTATACCATACCCCTGGTCTGATTTTATGTATTACTCCTTCTTTCACTTGCAGATTGATAGGATAATTTTCCATTCTTCTTGTGATTTGCCATACTTTCTTCAACCAAACATCTTTTATAGTTACAATACCATCATCACTCATGTCATAGCCAAAAATAAGGTAATCCACATCTAACATATATGGCTTTTCTTGGATTTCTGATGCATACATTCTAAAATCTGCAATATCAAATCCAGGTGAACCATTTCTATTAAATGCTTTTACTTCTAATAATCCTTTTGTCCTATCATCTGGATCTAAAAAAAAATCAGGTGGCATCTGTGTATTTTCACTTGGTGCATATTCAATACCTTTTGCATCTAACCATCCTTGCAGCCATTCCTGCATAATATTCCCAACTACATCTTTTTGCCTTACAATAATATTTACATCTCCCAAAAAGAATTTTATTTGTCCCTCTAATTCAAGAATATAATCAACATTTAATAATTTATCATATATTTCTTGTGCTGATAACCTCATTCTGCCTTCCTCCCTCTACATTATCCAAATAACTTCTTCCTATTCTTAATGAAATATCTTTAATTACAGGCACACAAACAGTATTTCCTAATAAATCAAATGCTTCGGGTTCACTAATCATATCTAAATTATAATTATCTGGATATCCACATAATCTTTGACATTCTCTAATTGTAAGCCTGCGGACTCCATTACCATCAACCACTCCTAATTTAGCTACATCCATTGCCACCAAAGCTGGTGCAATATCTCTTGTATCCAATATCTTAGAAAATTCAAATGATAACTTGCCTGCAACAATGTTATACCCTTTATCTTTTGTTTCATCTGGAATTCTTTTTACAATTCCATCTCTGCCTTTTACTTGCTCCTTAGGATACTCATATACTAAATACCTCATTTCCGTTAAGTGTTCTAATATTTCATGTAATTCAGGAACATTAAAAAAAGTTCTAATTTGCTCTTCTGTCAAAGGCATTCCATCCATCCATTTTATTCCTATAACTTCTGCCCAATGTTTCTTTCTTCTTTCCCGCAAAAGAACACTCATCAAATCCCGTTCCACTTGTGATGTTTTACCTTTTAAATCTATGTCCCATGAATGAATATTATTTTCACCTCCCCGCTTATCTTTTATCGACTTTCCTATTACTTCTTCCGTAGTATAGTTAGCAAATAATTTTCTAGTAAAATCTGTGTCTGCTGTAGGAAGTCCTCGCTGTAGTATATCTCCTAATACAGCTTCTCTTTGTTCAAATTTATCAAGATTTATTTTCTCATCCAACGAACCAACTATATATACTCTTTTCCGGCTTTGCGGCAATCCAAAATATCTTGAATCCAACAATTTGTAATTAACATAATATCCTAACTGTTCTAAATGTGTAATAATCGTATTCAATGTATTCCCATTATCATGGCTTATAAGCCCTTCAACATTTTCAAGTAAAAAACCTCTTGCTGGATGCCCCTCATTTATTTTATCTTTAAGTACCCGTTCAATTTCAAAGAACAGAGTTCCTCTCGTATCTGCAAATCCATTTCTGTTCCCTGCAGAACTAAATGGCTGACAAGGAAATCCAGCCAACAAATAATCAAAATCTGGAATATCTTGATTTGTATTAACAAGTGTAATATCTCCATATATTTCTTCATCCCCATAAAAGCCATTATATGCTTTGATAGCATAAGGTTTTATCTCTGATGAAAATACACACTCCGTTTCTAACCCAAGTTCTTCCATTGCCTGCTGGAATCCAAGTCTAATCCCGCCTAAACCAGCGAATAAATCAATAATTCGTGGCATCAATAATCCTCCTTTATTTTGGTTTCGTTCTAATTGTACTTCATTAGGCGTCTAAAGTCTATTGCATTTTGCGATACTTTATGAGGTTTCCAAGTAAATGCCCAATATCTTCAATTCCTTATAAATCAAGCATTTTTTCCATTTTCTGGTTATTATTTTCCTTCAATAACCTGGAATATATAAAATTTAAGATAATAAGACTCCCCTGCTTCCCATAATATAGGATGGTCTGGAGCCTGGGTACGGAACTCTACCTGCCTAAGCACTTTATGTACATTAGCAGCTGCCTGTCCTATTGTCTTTGTAAAAAGTTCATAATCCATAAAATGCGAACATGAACACGTAGCAAGAAATCCGCCATCTTTTACAATCTTCATTGCCCGCAGGTTAATTTCACGATAGCCCTTTACCGCATTTTTCACAGAATTCCTTGATTTTGTAAATGCTGGCGGGTCAAGTATTACAACATCAAACTTTTCTCCTGCTTCTTCTAATTCTGGAAGCTTGTCAAACACATCTGCACATTCAAATTCCGCAACTCCTTGCAGACCGTTTAATTCTGCATTTCTTACTGCCTGTGCAATGCCACTTCCAGAAGAATCAATTCCCAGTACACTTTTTGCCCCTGCCTGTGCTGCATTTAATGCAAATGAACCTGTATGTGTAAAACAGTCAAGCACTTTTGCATCTTTACAAAGTTTACGTATTGCATTTCTATTATATTTCTGGTCAAGGAAAAATCCTGTCTTCTGTCCTTCCTTTACATCTACATAATATTTTACACCATTTTCTACAATCTGGACTTCTGTATCAAACTCTCCGCCAATAAAACCTTTTACACGTTCCATCCCCTCCTGGAGACGTACCTTTGCATCACTTCTTTCATATACTCCTCTTATATTAATGTCATCTCTTGCCAGAATTTCCTTTAATTCCTGCACTATTAAATCTTTATACCTGTCCATTCCAAGTGCAAGGGACTGTACCACCAGTATATCAGCAAACTTATCAATTACAATGCCTGGGAGGTAATCGGCCTCACCAAACACAATACGGCAGCTGTCCGTATCAACTGTTTTCTTACGGTATTCCCATGCATTTTCAAGACGTTTTATAAAAAATGTATTATCAATATCCTGTCCAATATCTCTTGTCAGCATCCTTATCCTTATTTTAGATATCTGGTTTATAAAACCCTTGCCTAAAGGATACCCGTCAAAATCCTGTACAATTACTATATCACCATTTTTAAAACTTCCAGCAACTGATGCAATTTCATTATCATAAATCCACATTCCGCCCTTTTTTATAGTAATTCCCTTGCCCTTTTTTAATGTTACAACTGCACCCATAATCCAATCCTCCATAAATATATCCATAAACATACTTTAATATGGGTCTGGCTTATATTTATAACCTATACATTTTATTATAAGAAATATTTATAAGTTTTCCATAATTAACTCTGGGCTAATTCTAATTTCATCCCCTAATCCCGGTTTTACACATATAAAAGTAATATTTACAACATCTTTTTCATATACCCACAGGTAAAAGGAAAGAAATCATATTTTTCTGTCCCAATATGTTCTGCTCCATTCGCTTCATACCATTTCCGCAGTTTCACATTTTCCTCCACAATTCCAATATTCACCTGTGAACATCCCATATTTCCCGCTTTCAGAAAGGCATGCTCCAAAAGCTGCCCTCCAATCTTTTTATGTCTATATTCCTCTAATACACATAAATTATTCAGTTCACATTCCTCTTCATTTTGTTTCAACAAAGAATAATATCCCACAATCTTACCATCACAATAATATGCAAACATTAGTCTCTGTTCCTGTTCTAATTGATAAATAAGACGCTCCTCTGTTGTTGCAAATGCTGTAAATCTTGGTGCATTTTCTATCGTAAACCCAAACCCGTCTGCCACTGTCATAAAACTTTTGCAGATAACTTCCACACAGTCTGGTATCTCATTTTTACTGATTTCCTGAATCATAAGTCCCCTTTCTTCTGCTAAATCCCAATCCAATCACATATTTTAGTGTAAACGGCATTTCACTTTTATCCAAAACCAGGTACAAATCCAATTCATATCTGGATGGAAACAACCCCTGGAATACGCCTGAAAATTGTTTTTAAACTGGCAAATTCCACAAAGATTATATTGCTCTGGCAAGTTCCAAATGTTTTACCAAAAAGCAGCTGTTTGGGGGCGCTGGTACATAAGCATTGAGAACAAGGCTTATGCACCACTGCGCATCCCATCCAAGCGGAAGCGTGCAAAGCCATGTGCAACATAGCTTTCTGTTGATAAACATTTGGAATTGCCAGAGCTACATAATGTGTGCACCTTTTAATTACCAGGCATGTCCACATAATATACATAAATCCAGGCTATCCTTGTACCAGTTTACGTAGTAAGTATTATGGCAGTTTATATTTTTTGCGGTATTCTTTATACTCCCTGTTAAACCTTATTGCATCATTTTCCTTAAGGTTATCTATATATTCATGTGTCTCAAGTGTATCCACCTTAGTCTGTATAAGACAAGCAGCAATATTAGAACAATGGTCTGCAACCCTCTCATAATTAGTAGTCAGGTCAGATAAAATAAACCCAAGACCTATTGTGCACTTTCCTTTTCTAAGACGTTTAACATGCTTTTTCTTTACTTCATCATTTAAGTTATCAATTACTTCTTCCAATGGCTCTACATGTGTAGCAAGTTCTGCATCATCCCTGGCAAAGACATTATAAGTCATTGTCACAATTTCACGCAGTGCTGCCTCATATACATCCAGCTCCGCCCTTGCCTTATCTGAGAAGCTCTCTTCTTTTTTGCTTACTTCCTTTGCTGTCTCCATAATATTTACAGCATGGTCTGAAATCCTTTCAAAATCACCAATACAATGGAGAATCATTGTAACAACCTGTGAATCGTTCTGTGCAAGCTCTGCATTATTAATCTTCATAAGATATGTCCCAAGTTCATCTTCATATCTGTCAACAAGGTTTTCCAGCTCAATTACCTTCTCTGCATCTGCCTCATTATATTTATGGCATAAATTTATAGCTTTAAAAAGTGCATCTTGTGATGCCCCTGCCATCTGCACGGCTGTCTTTTTAGCCTGTGCAACTGCAAATGCTGGCTGTTCAAGGAAACGCTCATCTAACAGTGCAAGCACATTTTCTTCTGCCTGGATATCATCATCACGTATTGTAAACATAGCAAGGTTTACAAGTAGTTTTCTAAATGGAAGCAGGCACAAAGTAGCTGCAACATTAAATATTGAATGTACAACAGCAATTCCTGCTGCACTTGCCGCATCATCAAGAAAATTAAAATTAATAAATACATTTAATAAATAAAATACTGTCATAAATATAATAGTGCCAATCAGGTTAAAGTAAAAATGCACAAGTGCTGCCCTTTTTGCATTTTTACTTGCACCAATTCCAGAAATAAGTGCGGTCACACATGTACCTATATTTTGTCCCATAATAATAGGAATAGCAGAAGCATAGCTTACTGAACCAGTAAGGCACAATGCCTGCAATATACCTACTGACGCAGACGAACTTTGTATAACTGCAGTAAGCAGTGCACCTACAATTACACCAAGCACTGGGTTTTTAAACATAATAAAAATATTAGTAAAACCTGGCATATCAGCAAGCGGCTTAAGTGCATTGCTCATAGTATCCATGCCTGTCATCAGTATTGCAAAACCCGCAAGTATAGTTCCTACATCCTTTTTCTTTGTACTTTTAGCAAAAAGCATAAGGCTGACACCAACAATAGCGAAAATTGGCGCAAATGATGATGGTTTTAACATCTTCATAAACACATTGTCGCTTTCAATACCTGCAAGGCTCAGAATCCATGAAGTTATAGTAGTACCTATATTAGCACCCATAATAATGCCAACAGCCTGGTTTAGCTTCATAATTCCTGAATTAACAAACCCCACAACCATTACAGTTGTAGCAGAAGAAGACTGTATAACAGCTGTAACTACAGCACCAAGCAATACTGCAAGAGATGTCTTGGATGTAAACTTCTCAAGTATCCCTTCCAGTTTCCCTCCTGATGTCTTAGCCAGGCCATCCCCCATTATGTGCATACCATAAAGGAATAATGCAAGCCCTCCTATCATTGTCAATAAACCAAATATGTCCATTATTAATTCCTTTCCATTCTACAGGCAAAGCCTTAAGAATTGTAAACAAATTATACATGTAGATTATTTTAACATTTTATCACTATTCATGGCAAGATATTTATTTCCAAAGTTTAACATCTATGTTGCTATTCATTGCTGTACCACCCATAATACCAGCTAGTACTTCTAGCACTGTAATAACACACTTTGCAAAAAATACGCAAAATCACATTTGCAAGCACTGATGTTTCATTAGCAGCATTTTCAATTCCCCTGGCACTGTCCTCTATCACAGTAGAAATATTACTTACAGCCTGTGTAAGTTTATTAATAACAATTTTTAAATTATCTGTCTTGTCTGCAAATCCCTTACCTGCTTCACCTGCACGTGTCTGCATTCCGCCAGAATAGTCAAGTACATTAGCACTTTCCTGCATAAATGCCTCAATACTTTCATCAACATCTTGTATATCCCTGTCTATACCACTTATAGTAGCCACCACTTCTTTCATGGATACTGAAAGCTACTGCATTGCTGCTGACACATCACATGAACTGCTGTTGACACTACTTAATAAATTATAATTTTCTTTAAACTGGACATATCCTTCCCTTTCTTTTTCAGTTGAAACTAAGGCTTCATATGAGTTTACTGCTTCATCCACCTTATTGGTTATGTCTTCAATTCTTTCTACAACCTTAATTTTTGCTTCATCGTTACCAGTCACAAAATATGTATACAAAAGTTTCTGCATCTCCTGGAATTCTTTGGACAATATATCAAGCTTATGTATAGCATAAATATTTTGCTGTGCCCTGGTGGTACTTTCATCTTTCAATTTTGAAGCAGACGCAATTCCCAATGCAGAATTAGCAATACATATTATAGCAAGCACTATAACTGGAACTAAAATTTTGGTTCTTAAAGTATTCATAATCCACCTCATTTCCATGCCGGACCAGATATATTATGTAAATAATATAATAGATACAATATTTATACATAAGCGCTCAATATTGTATCTATATATTATCTACTGGCAGCATTTTTAGTATTTAATATTTTAATTATATACTTTCTATGGCAAATAGTCCATCTATATTTATAACGCTTTTTCTATTTATCAAGATTTATACTATTTATTACATTGTCCAGTGCTTTAACTGATTTCTTTAAAAGTTCTGCTTCCTGTCCATCAAGGTCAATACATACTACCTGCTCAACACCATCACTTCCAACAACTGATGGCATACCTATACATACACCATCTGCTTCATAATAATGGTGCTGCATGCTGCTTACAGTAAGTATGCTTTTTTCGTTATTTACTATACTTTCACATATTCTTCTTACTGCCATCGCTATACCATAATAAGTTGCACCCTTACGGTCTATTATTTCATAAGCACTGTTCTTTACCATATCAGACAGCTTGCTTCTGTTTTCACTATGTGTTTCATACCCACGCATTTCACAAAACTGGTTCACTGGTATACCACTTACATTGACACCGCTCCATGCAGTAACTTCACTGTCCCCATGTTCTCCTATAATAAATGCATGGACACTTCTTGGGTCAACTGAAAGGTGTTCCCCTATAACATACTTAAGTCTTCCTGAATCAAGCACTGTACCACTTCCAAGAACATGGTTCTCCTTAAAACCTGAAAGTTTAAGGGTAACCCATGTAAGTATATCTACAGGATTGCTTACTACTAAAAGTATCGCATCATCAACATGTTCTGTTATACCTGGTATCATTTGTTTAAAAATCCCTACATTTTTATTTACAAGGTCAAGCCTTGTTTCTCCTGGCTTCTGTCCTGCACCTGCTGTAATAATTATTACCCCAGCATCCTTAAGGCTGCTGTAATCTCCTGCATATATTTTCACTGGGCGTGCAAAAGGAATACCATGGTTCAAATCCATAGCCTCACCTTCTGCTTTATCCTTGTCAATATCCACAAGTACAATTTCACGGAATAGTGAATTCTGCATAAGTGTATATGCAATAGTAGCCCCTACAAGACCACAGCCTATTATGCCTGCTTTTGATAAATTCATACTGCACCTCATTTCTGTATTTAACCAATAAAATTACGGATACAATACATGTATGCCAGTCTTAGTATGCCTTGTTTTTATTAATTAATACATTTGAAATGCAAAAAGGGAACACATATGGTTCCCTTTATCTGGAATTAATTATATAAATATTACAATATCTGCATTATTTTATATGCAGTCCAGTGCCTGTTGTAAATCTGCAATTATATCCTCTGGGTCTTCAAGCCCTACAGAAAACCTTATAAGGTCTGGTGCAACACCAGCCTCTGCAAGCTGTTCTTCTGTCATCTGCCTGTGTGTATGGCTTGCAGGATGAAGCAGGCATGTCCTGCTGTCTGCAACATGTGTTTCTATACTTGCAAGTTTAAGTTTATCCATAAATCCTACAGATACATCCCTGCCACCTTTTAAACCAAAACAAAGCACACCACATGAGCCTTCTGGCATATATTTTTTATATAAATTATAAGAGTCATCTGACTCAAGTGCAGGATATTTAACCCATGCAACCTTTTCGTTACTTTCAAGATACTTTGCAACCGCAAGAGCACTGTTACAATGCTGTTTCATCCTTAAATGAAGTGACTCAAGCCCAAGGTTTAAGTAAAATGCATTCTGTGGTGACTGTATACATCCCAGGTCTCTCATAAGCTGTGCTGTTGCCTTTGTTATATAAGCACCTTTTCCAAAACGTTCTGCATATGTTATTCCATGGTAAGACTCATCAGGAGTTGTAAGTCCAGGGAATTTATCTGCATATGCCATCCAGTCAAAGTTGCCGCTGTCTACAATACATCCCCCTACACCTGCTGCATGCCCGTCCATATACTTTGTTGTAGAATGTGTAACTATATCAGCTCCCCACTCAAAAGGACGGCAGTTTACAGGTGTTGCAAATGTATTATCTACAATAAGTGGCACACCATGTTTATGTGCTATGCCAGCAAATTTTTCAATATCAAATATATTAACTGTAGGATTTGTAATAGTCTCCCCAAAAACAGCCTTTGTATTTGGTTTAAATAATTTGTCAATTTCCTCTTCTGGCATATCCTGGTCTATAACAGTACACTCAATCCCCATCTTTTTCATTGTAACAGTGAAAAGGTTAAATGTTCCTCCATATATTGATGATGAAGAAATAAAGTGGTCTCCTGCTTCACATATATTAAACACTGCCATAAAATTAGCTGCCTGTCCAGAAGATGTAAGCATTGCAGCAACACCACCTTCAAGTGCTGCAATCTTTGCAGCAACAGCATCATTAGTAGGATTCTGAAGCCTTGTATAAAAATACCCTTCTTTTTCAAGGTCAAACAGCTGCCCCATCTCATCACTTGTCTCATACTTAAATGTAGTGCTCTGGTAAACAGGAACCTGCCTTGGCTCACCATTTCCAGGTTTATAACCTTCATGTATGCATTTTGTTCCAATATGGTTTTCTTTCATAATATTATATCCTCCATTCCTGCACATGTCATATCTAAAAACTATTTTAATTTAACGAAATATCACCACAATCTGTATAAACATCCAGAACCGCTTTTCCGCTGCCCGTTTTCTTATACTGGTAACCTTCCCTAGTTCTTTTTTTACTTCCTTTATCTTTATATAACTTTTTAACAGACATATCACCATCTTTTGTAAAAATATTAATATTAAGGCTATCCAGACATCTGCTGTTAATAGTTATATCAACGTCACCACTATCTGCCTTTATTTTTGTTTCACCTGAAATACCAAGAGACCCTGCATCAACATCACCATTATGTGTATTAATTTCCAGTTTTCCCTTAATATTTGCTTTTGAAGTATATAAGTCACCATTATCTGTTATAACATTTAAAGTTCCTGCAACATCTGGTTTATAAATATATATATCACCATTTGTAGATTTTATATCCAAAATCCCATTTATATCTGTACCATGTCCATATATATCACCATTAGTTGTTTTTATACTTAAGTTATCTGATAATACAGAATTATTAAAATCTATATCACCATCTTTTGAAATTATATTTCCACCTTTTAAAGAAACTTTGCTAAAATCCAAATCACCATCTTTAATATCCAGGTCACAGTTATTTATGGATACACCTGATGGAACATATACATATATTATATTCTTATAATTCTTTAACTTTTTATTAATACCACTACCTGTCCCTTTCACATAAACAGCCAGCCATTCAAGCTCTGATTCCTTAATTTCCAGGACATTATTTTTTATATTATATGATACTGGATTGCTGTTATTGGCACAATACAAATTATATGAGATATAAAAATCTTTATCACCAGATGGTTTAACAACAATATCAAGGCTTTTAACATCTGCTTTAATACTACTAAATGGATTTACTTTCTTTTTATCTTGTTTATATTTGTACTTTTTCTGTTTTCTTTCTGTCTTTAAGCTATGGATTTGTTGTTCTTGTATATAACCTGCATTACTATATGAATAATTTATACCAGATGCTGCTATGATACAAATTCCGGATAATATACATACTATTTTTAATTTCTTTAATTTGTACATCTTCGTACCCCTGTATAATTATTTTCCTAATCCCCATACCATGCTTTTTGTAGCATAAATAGTATAGATGATGGTTCCATTTTGAAAAATACTGCTTTTGCATTTTTCCAAATACAAACTTTATTTATATTATTGAAACCATAATAATTGCCTCACTGTGTTTTTTGCAATCCTGTAATTATTTTTCAACCTATTATCTCTGAAAGACTGTTTATAATACCTGCTGCCACTTCCGGGTTATTCATTGTATAAATATGTATATGGTTTATCCCATTAGCAACCAGGTCAATAATCTGCCCTGCTGCATAAGCAATCCCTGCCTGCTGCATTTTCAAAGGTTCACTTCCAAACCAGTCAACTATTGCCTTAAACCTTGCTGGCACACAGCATCCTGACAGCTGTACACTTCTTTCCATCTGTATTTTCTTAGTAATTGGCATAATTCCTGCTATAACAGGCACCATAATTCCTGCTTCACGCAAACGGTATAAATAGTTATAGAATATTGCATTGTCAAAAAACATCTGTGTTGTAAGAAATTCACAACCTGCATCAACTTTCTCTTTAATGTGTTTTATATCTTCTGCTTTATTTTCTGCTTCTGGATGCCCTTCTGGATAACATGCACCACCAATACACATTCCAGGCGCTATCCGCTTAATTTCCTTTACAAGGTCTGCTGCATAGTGGAATTGTCCTGGAAGTGGAAATTCTGATTTATCAGGTATATCCCCTCTTAATGCAAGTATATTTTCTATACCAGCTTCTTTCATTTTAACCAGCTGCTTTTCTACTGTTTCTTGTGTAGAAGATACACATGTAAGATGTGCCATAGATGTTACATCATATGCATCTTTTATATCTTTTGCAATGCTTATTGTATGTTCACTTGTACCTCCTCCTGCTCCATATGTAACACTTATAAAATCAGGTTTTAATGCTGATATTCCTTTTACTGCTTTATTTACACTTTCAAAACCAGTTGTTGTCTTTGGTGGAAATACCTCCATAGACAATGTAACCTTATTATCTTTTAATAATTCTGTAATCTTCATATATTTATCCTCCATATACAAATAAGTACACGCATGTATTAGTATAGACCATATTAAATGCCAGTGCAACAAGTTTTGCAATAAACCAGGTTATAAATTATCTTTTTATTTTATATAGTTATTCAATTATAAACCAGGCATCTTTACTTAATCATTTATATATGTTATCATTGTTATAATATTTTTTATTGAATGGAGTATAGATATGAAAGTAAATGAATCTTCTGAAAATTATCTTGAAACTATATTAATTTTAAGCAAAAAACTTCCAGTTGTACGCTCAGTTGATATATCAAACGAACTTGGTTATAAGAAATCAAGTGTAAGTGTAGCTATGAAAAACCTAAAAGAAAAAAAATATATTACTGTCACAGAGTCAGGCTTTATATACCTTACAGATGAAGGCAAAAGCATTGCTAATATGATATATGAGAGACATGAATTTATTTCAAAATGGCTTATCTCCCTTGGTGTTGACGAAAAGGTTGCTATAGAAGATGCATGCCGTATTGAACATGTTATAAGTGCTGAAAGTTTTGCTGCCATAAAAAAACATATTAAATATAATTAATATTGCTCCAAAGGTTAAATACAATAAAATAAATTTCTATAATATATTTTGTGTGGACATTTCTGGCACACCAGTATAACATTGTTACCTGGCTGTATATATATGAATTTTAGTAAATAATATTTTATTGTACAGATTGGGCAGTTAATTTATGGCATTGCCATCTTGTATTATACTATGGTCTGTCTGGCACATATTATTATAGAGCAAATAATAATTACTCTTCTGCAGCCTTCTGCAATATATCAACAGTATGTGCACTTGCACCAAGCAATTCCGGCCTTTCACATGTTGCAATATGGTAGTCCATAAAAATCTTAAAGGTTTCTTCATCCATTCCATTAAGAACTTGTCTCATATAATCTGCTGGTCCATCTGCTGATATTATTTTTATGCGCTTAAGGCCAGAAGCCTGGTCTATCTTATCTATATCCTCAATCCTTACATAGTCATACAAATCTTTTTCATTACATACACAATGGAAATTAATATCTATTTTCCCTTCTGCAATACATTGTTTTGCAAAATTTTTCTTAAATGCATGTGTAATTATACTGTATTCATTCATACAATATGCAACAAGAATATATCCTTTATTTTTCGTAATACGTTTTGCTTCATTTAAAACTTGTACCTTTTCATCAAATGTAAAAAGATGGTACATAGGTCCAAATATAAGTGCCATATCAAAACTGCCACTGCCAAACTTTGATAAATCCAGGGCATTTCCATGATAAGCCTTCACTTTGCTTTGTTTTGATTTAAGTATTCCTAAATTATACTTTACAAGCTCAACAGCTGTTACATCATATCCTTCATTAGCAAGGCTTACTGAATACCTTCCTGTACCTGCACCAATATCAATTATTTTTTTATCTTTATTTTCTCCAAGAAATTCATGGATATATTTCATGGATGTAATATATTCTACCTGCCCATGACGCCGCAGTAACCTTTTATCCTCACAAAATTTATTATAATACTCTTCTAAATCTGTCATATAAACCTCACTTCTATACTTCTTTTACAGCCAGAAAACCTAATTTTTATAACTTTTAATCTTAATATTACTTAAAGCACGTTTAAAATTTCCAGAACCAGTAATTTTATGTACTTTTTAATTTCCAAATATTATCTGGCTATTTTAAATAATAT
>VSNJ01000101.1 GCA_009774235.1 Lachnospiraceae bacterium | reverse complement strand
TTACCTACTCCTTGCTAAAGGGAGTATTTTAACTAGACCGCACCGCCAATAAATTAGCGGTTTACGGGCGCACCATTATCTCTTTCTGGTATGGGACACTTGAAGTATTGAAACGCCCTGCCTCGTTTGAACCATCAGGCAAAACCATGTTTTTATCTGCCCACTGGCTTATTGTAAGGTCTTCTTTGGGTCTTAGGGCACATGCAAGGGAACATATAAAGTGAAGTGTATGGAAATCTACTTTCTTACTCTTCATAAATACCTCTTTCTGTACCTGACATACTTAACAGGTCATCCTCTTCAATATCAATATATTCTTCTGGGTAATAATCAGACGGTTTATAGTCCGCAAGTTCTCTTAACGCAAACTCTATTTCTTCTTTCAATATATCTGATATACCAATTTTTGTTTTGCCTTCAAGTTTTGGTGCAAGTTTATATGGCAAAGCCATCATCTTGGAGCGGAATTTCGTAAACATATTAGTTATAACAGCACCTACATCCTCTGATTTATGTACCTGTCCTCTTATAAGCTGTAATTTAATTTCAGTAATCATAGCTTTAAGATGTTCATGTCTTGCTTTTTCAGAATCTAAGTCAAGTTCACTTTCATCAAAATCACTTGAAATTTTTTCTCCTGCCTTGGCAATTTTAAGGTTAAGGATATAATTTTTTAATGACTTCATAAGCAGGTATCTTCCATGTGTGTTTCTTACAAGTATCCCCTCATTTGCAAGGTTGCGTATCTGCCTGTCACCAACACCAATAATTTCAGCCAGTACCTTTGAAGATACTGTAACTGTTGAAATATCATCAATCTTTTTTGTATCCACTTAACACCTCCATTTCGGAAATGGCAACGAACAAAATTTTATATAAAAAACTAGCCATCCCTTGGGACTCGCCTGACCCGCAAGGAAAATTTAATTTTCTCAAAGAACCTATATTTGTATTTTGTTCGTTTTTCCCGAACAAAATTTACATGTTTCTATCTGCTGGGTTAATTTTGCCTGTATAATATTTCTTTTTTTATATTTATTGTTACACTGCTTTATTTGTCATATCTTAATATTCTGTCAAATTGTTTATAGATGTGTTTCTTCATTTAAGTGCAGAGAAAAAAATAAAACTATATTGTCCTTTCCTCAATATGTCAAATTGTTTACATAGAAATATAAACTGTTCCATTTTTGTTACAGATATTTAATTAATAGTCCAGACTTTCAACTGCATCTTCCATTGTCAGCTGCGTCATACCGATATATGCCAATGTTATCTCTGGTGATGCATGGTTAAGAAGCTGTTGTACCAGGGTGATGTCTTTTGTTTTCTGGTATATGTGAAAACCGAATGTTTTGCGCATAGTGTGTGTTCCAATTCGTTCCATGCCAAAATATTTTCCCGCATCATTAATTATATTGTATGCCTGTTGCCGTGATATAGGTTTATTAACTCCTCTGCAAGATTTAAACAAGATTTCATAATCCTTTTTATCTTTTACGTATATAGCAATTTCTTTTCTCAAGGTATGATTGATTTTAAGAATTTTATCTTTTCCTGTTTTATTTTCTTTAACAATCAGCCTGTCTTTCCCTCTTACATCCCGGACACGCAGTTTAATTATATCTGATATGCGCAGACCAGAATATATTCCAAACATGAAAAGCAAAGCATTTCTATTGCTTTTTAGTCTTAAGTATTCAATCATATCATTTATAAGTTCTTTGTCCCTTATTGGCTCTACCCTGTTCAAACCACCGCCTCCCCTGTATCCTGTATAGACCATAAAAACACACAGCAATCCAGTGCTGTGTGTTAAGAGGAAATATATAAAACAATTATATCCTGTTTATGGATACAGTTTTTTTATTTTATATATTAACACAAAATAAGCGGACACGGGCGGACATTTTTAAATTTTTTTTAAAAACCTATCATGTTTTTTTCGACAACTCTCTGATGAATATTTTTCTTGACAATATAATATATTCATTTCATGTGCCACCTGCACCCATGTCATGCCATCTATGTAATATAAGCTAAGTATATTCCGTATCTCCATATCCTGGACTGCTTCTATAAACTGTTCTGCTTCACTTGCCATCTTTTCCAGTTTTATTTCTTCTGATTTTAATTTTTTCTTGCGGAGTTTCAGCTGGCAGACAGTTTCCTGGTATTCAGGGACAGGGAAACCAGAAATTCTTACTGTACCTAGAGGTTTCTTCCCTCTTTTACCCCTAGATACCGTGTCGCCTACAAGACCATATCCCGTATACTCAAGCCTTTCTATCTTTTTTTCAAGCTTCTCTGCTGCCTTACGTAAATATTTCACACGCGCCTTTGCATTTGTATAATCCTGCAATATGTTTTTCTCCATCTGCCATGCTCCTTTTACTAACTTTTAATTTAAACGTCTTGTCTGCCTGTACAGTTCTTCACACACATCCTGTAATGTTTTTCACAGACTTTATATCCCTTCTTAACCGGATTCCCACAGAAATAACACAGCCCATTTATAACATGTTCCATCCTGCCTGGCTTCCCTTCCCTGGCATACCTGTAATCCCTGCCCTTTTTCCTGCATATGCCACACGTTAAGAAGCCATTGTCTGGTTTTCTCTTACCACATCTGGTACATATGCCCTTCTCTTTCCTGTCCTGGTATGTTTTCCTGCCCCATTCCCTGTGTGTCTGGTTATAATGCTCTTTTTCCCTGTTACGCATAACACTGACATACATATCTGCACTACATCCAGGGCATTGTTTTTCGCTGCCATACAGCTTGTTTTTCCTGCATCTTGGACATATGCCAATACCCTGGTAAAATTCCCAGTCAGATATATGCTTTCCCCCGCTTGTACTTGTCATTTTGCTAACAGTTTTCTTTCCAGGCTGTCTATATCATCTTGCGCTATGTCCCGTTGCATGAAATTGTTAAACTGGTTTGGTTTACTGCTAGGGACAGGGCTGCTTTTATTCCTGCTGCCTTTATCTTCCACGCCCTCATAATTGCCTTCCAGGACTTTGATAAAATTATTAGGGCGCACGAACCAGTCGAACGTTATAACCCATCCTTTCTGTCCAGAACCGCAAAGAAAAGAGCTTTTTTTTATATTTTCTATGGCTTCAAATATTTTTTCAATGCCATATGTACGTATACGTGCCCTAAGCATATCAAAACGTTTTGTACCAGAACTAATCCTGCTTACAGGTTTTACTCCATATGTTGCCAGATGGTTCCAATGCTCCGCCACGCGTTGGACGTCAGTCCGACAAACAGTATCGTTAGATACTGTTAAATTATTAACTGTGTCTATAACTGTGTTTATAACTGGTATAGGTTGCCCATTTTGAGTAAATCCATTGCTCATTTTGGGTATTTCCATTGCCCGTTTTGGGCAATGGATGTTATCATTCTGGACAATGCATTGTTCATTTTGAGCAATGGATGTTTCATTTTGAACAATGGATTGTCCATTTTGAGCATTGCATTGCCCATCCTGTACATTATCCAGACCTGTACTTTCCCCATCCTTAATAACATCTTTTCCTTCTAAAAGAAGGCTGCATTTTTCTGTCAGGGTGTACCATATAGTCCTGTCATACGCACTTTTATTATAATTACCAGATAATACGAGCCCTTCATCTTGCAGGTGGCGCAATGCCCGTGATATTGTAGTCCTTGATGCGTATGGGAATAATTCTGCCAGGGCTTTTGTGCTGTTATATGTCCAGTAATACCCGTCATAATACTGGACATCATTTGCCCTGTTCTTTGTAACCCAGAAATTTAAATATTCTAAAAGGACTGCTTCAAGCATCCCATATTTTGCCGCAATATCCACATTAAAACTATGGTTCATAACACCTGCCCCCTTTCTGTAATTTATTTAATAAAGCACATCTTGTACTTTGTATCTTTCCCTTTTTTACTGGATGGCCTGTATTACTAACAGTACCACTTGTAATCCCATAATCTACAACACCAAAATGGTAACTGCAGTCCCTGCACCTTACTGTACCATTCCCTAAAAATACCCTTATGCCTGCCCCACACCTGGGGCAGTATTTAATATTGTCCGTATCTGTTATTCCACTTATAAATTTACGCATTTATGAACTCCTCTTCATCTCCGTTCCCAGCCTGTCCAGTTTCTTCCAGCCATTCTTCAATACATCCCAGGCATGTATAGCAGGATACAGGTTTCCCGTCTAAAAACCCACTTTCGTATAAAGCCTGTTCCCCTTTGGGTATTTCACATGCACAGTTTGCACATATATGTGGCATCCTACACACTACTAATTTTTCTTTTTTATTGGCAAGCCCTTCTTCGTTAAATCCATATATTCCTGAATTTATGTACAGTTCTTTGTCATACTTCATATTTTTTTCCTTTCTTTATATATTTTTTAAAAACAAATACACACTCCTGGCTATAGCATTAGATACATTTACTGTTACAGCATTTCCAAATAATTTATATGCCTGGCTGTCTGATACTGTCTGTTTCCATTTGTCCATAGGAAAGCCCTGCAACAAACCATATTCGTATGGTGTTAATTTTCTAACTAGATACTTTTCGTTTTTATATTCAACTACATGTGTCCTTCTGGCTCTTGTTCCTGGTCCAATCCCTTTTGGGTATGAGGAATCACAGCAATAAGCCACTTTATCAGTTGTGAGGAATATATTTTGTATAACACCATGCAAATCCTGTGCTGTTAAGGTAAACATTGGTTCTTCATTCCCTTTTGCACGCCGCCCGTTTTGTCTTTTATTTTCCCTGCTTGGTGTTATAACAACATGGCATCCATGTAGTTTGTCAAGACTTTTTAGTGCCTGGGAAATAATAACTTTTGCTTTTTTGTCTGGTATATAAAATTTTTCTTCAACATCTTTTTCCAATACCAAAGAAAGTTCTGGTATGTATACATGCTGTTCTGCAGGAAAAACAAAATCTTCTTGTATTTCCTGTTTTACCCCTATAACAAAGTATCTTTCCCGGTTCTGTGGTACTCCCCAGAATTTAGAATTGTACAAGATAAAATATGTTTTATAACCACGCAGCTTATACTGTTCTTCGAGTATTGGTATGTATTTTTTCAGGCCTTTTACATTTTCCGCCATAAGAATATCTGGCAGCTTATGTTTACTGGATATCCTTGCTTGGTCTAACAGCCTCATAATTTCAAAGAAAAGCCCGCTTCTGTTTGCTGCCTTAAATTCCTGCTTGCCGCAAGAAGGGCATGTCCCATGTCCTGTACAGAACTGCCATTCTGCCATACAATGCCTGCATATAACTTTCATGCCTGCCTTTAGCCCAGCTACACTTAAATCCTGGCATGGAAACCCAAACGCCCATACATCTGCTTCTGGTATATCACTGATATCCATATCTCTTATATCTGCCTGTTTAACACCTGCCCATACATTTTCCTTGTAGGTCTGTACAGCATATTTATTTGAATCCCATGCTCCCGCAATATGGAAACCAGCCTGTTTAAAGCCCAGACCTATCCCACCACAGCCACAGAAGAAATCATTCATACTATATTTTGTATACACCTGCTGCCCTCCTGCCGTTTTATTAACTGTTTTCTATTTTCAAATCAATATGTGAAACAATCTTTTTGAAATCTTCCAGTTTTAATCCAGACACAACGCATCCATCTGCAAGGTAATATCCCCTGAACATACCATAATCAATGCATGTTACAACAACTTTCCCATGATAGCCATTGTCTGTAACTACATCACCAACTTTAATTATTTCTGTTGCTTTATGTATTGCTGGTTTAATCACATTCCTGTATGCCTGGGCAGAAAAAACTTTTATAATTTGTTCCGTCCCAGCTTTTCTTTTAATAACCAGCCCATCATCACAATTATGCAAAATCCATCTTGCAACAGCGCAGCCTGCGTTATTAATAATTTTCTGTCTAATTTTTGTTAATATTGTATGTAACATTTAAAATCCTCCTACAGAATCAAATAAATTTATCTGTATATTTGCTGGTTTAAAGTTCATCCAGAGCACTTCATGTTTTTTGGAACACGTCTGCGAATAAGATATATTACCTGCCTTTGCCCATCCTTTTAGCATGTCATTGTACAGGTCTGTATCATAGCCACTTATTAATACTGGTTCTTTGTGTTCCAACAGAACTTTTAACAGTTCTTCATGGCCTCTGGCATCCATTTCACAACGGTATTGTTTGCCATTCCTGGTTTCTAGCATATATGGAGGGTCACAGTATATTAATACATTTGGATAGTTAAAACGCTTTATTAATTCTACTGCTGGTCTGTTTTCTATCTGTACACCCCTTAACCGTTCTGCTGCCTGTATAATTTTATCTGGCAGATGGCACCAGTCTTGTGAAGCGTAGGAACGCTCTCTTCCCTGGATGTCATTTTTCCAGCCAACACGTTCTCCAGAAGTGCGGAAGCCATGCCCCATATTTAAACGTATGTAGAAGTTTAAAGCAGCTTCATATTTGTCTTCTGGGACTTCTTTAAATACTTTTTCGTATACTTCACGGGCATACGGGGTCATATAAACCATGCTGGCAAGTTTTGCTGGATTTTCACGTATACATTCAAACAGGTTTACAACATTGTTATCCAGGTCATTTACTGTTTCAATATTGGAACGTGGTTTGTTAAACAGGACTGCACCAGAACCAAAGAAAGGCTCAAGATAGCTGTGGTGTTTAGGAAAATAGCTAATAATCCAGCCTGCTAATTTCCATTTACTTCCTGGATATTTCATTACTGCTTTCATATATCTATATCTGTATGTACTGGTTCTTGTGGTTCTGCGGTGTAATTCTTCTGGTATTTGTTTTCGTAAGTTCCCACATAAATTTTCGCAAGTCCCAGCGAATCTATACTTTCCTCTACGACATTCCCCTCTGCATCTTTTACGCAATATATCTTTTTCTTAAACAGGTTTGGATAACACAGTTTTATGGCTTCCAGGAAATATGGTGCATATTTGCATGCGAACAAACTGCCTGGGTCTGTTTTCCTGTCTGTGAGCCCATTAAACAGGTTATAGCCAAGCCTGGTACATGCTCTGCTGCCATCTGTCTGCCAGTCATGTAACAGTGCTGTTTCTGGTTTTATACCATAATTTTCCCCAGTAAAAGTAAACAGGTCTTCAATATGCTTGCGGCAGTCCGGGGATATGCCCAATGTATAAAACAATGCCATATGGTACCTGTCCCATGTATTTACTTTTGTTATCATTGATATGAAAAATTCTTTGTGTTTTTCTGTAGAAAACATTATTTCCATCTTCCATTGCCCCTTTCTTTAAACATCCTTTTCCATTGATTCTATTTCTTTTCCAGCCCATTCCCTATATCTGGTTACATCATATTCCAGGTCTTTTAGTATTTTATAAATATCTTTAATTTTGCCAGCATCTTTTTCTTTTTGCATCCTATGGCTATATTTTTGTAGTGCTGTCACATCCAGTATAATGCAGCTGTTAAAATCTGATGCTGCTTCACATAAATCATATAATGGCTTCATTTTTCAACCTCTTGTTTTTAATCATCTCTTATAGTCTTCAAAACGTTTTACTTTCTCAAATACCGCTCTCATGTTTACCCAGCGCTGCATCCTGCGGACTGTATCCCCTGGCTTTGTATTTTCTTTGTTATAAACCATAACATATGGCCAATAGCCTAAATCACGCAATGTATAGATACGGTCTAAATCCTGTTCTATGGTAGTGTTGAAATTTATTAATACATAGACAGGTAACTTGCGCTTGTCCCAGCCTGTAAGCTCTTTAAACTCTTTAAATTTGGGCACGATTTCCTTTTTGTCCTGGTACCTGTCCCATGCAAAATGTACCTGCTTAATTTTCATCTGTCTTAACATTTCTGTTTTTTCTTTGTCCATCAGGCGGATATCTAAACCCTGGGAAAAATCAATCCATGCTTCACTGTCTATGAGCTGCTGGAATAATTGCTTCCAATCTTTACAGGCGGTTATATTGGGGTCTAAAAGGAAAACATTTTTCTGTCCATGCCAGAAAGTACCAAGGTCTGCAACATTATAAGATTTCCTGCCCTCTTTGCAGCCAACATGGCAGTATTCACAACCTCTTGGACATCCTCTTGTTAAAAATCCATAGGCAGTATTTTTGACTTCTGGTATAATGTCATAATAGATTGAATAATCAGGATATATTGTTTCTATCTCTGGCGGTAGCGGGCTGTCTTTTTCTGTGTCGTAGACTTCTTTTCCATCCTTAAGACGGATGCAGTAACCACTTCCGCCTTTTATAACTTCTTTTGCATTAATGTAATATGGGAAATCTGGTGTAAAACTGAATACCTTTGACATATATACCCTGTCTAGTGGTTCTCCCATGCTATGAAATAACTGGTCATACCATGTAACAGTATCTTCTTGCTGCTTATGCCATGCGGATAATTTCATTAGTGGAATACTGGGGAAATTGTGCCCATCAACATCTACCAGGCCAATCCTCATTGTTTAATACCTCCATCTGGATAAATTATGTAAACATGCTTAACTGCCTGTATTCCTGCCTCATATCTTCGTCTATGTCATCTATATCCATACATTCGTTGAATACGCTTTGCAGGCTTTTGGCTTTTTTCCATGTATGCTGCAGTTTCATTTCAGCTCTTACATATCCTGCTGCTATTTCTGGATACCGCTTCATGTTCTCTGCAGCGTGCTTGTCTGGCATGAACATGCAGAACATACAGCTGCACCTGCCTATGTATCCATAACATGGATGTGGTTCCAGGTGAAGCTCTTTCCCCTGTTCAAACATTTTGCCTTTTTCATAGTCCAGGCATGGTCTGTACCAGTGGCAGGTAAAATCTGCTATACGTTTTGTTTTTAATGTAGTGCTGTGGTACTCCAGTTCTGGAAGCCTTGCCCTTCCCCTGCTTTCGTCCCTGCGTTCACCAGATACAAATAAACACCTGGTACCCAGCTGCTTCCTGTTCTGGCGTATCCATTTATCTGTTACAGCAGTTTTTAAATATGCTGTGCACCAGCGGTTTTTCATGTCTGGGAACTTGAAACGTTCATTTAGCAGTAGCCCTAAAAAACCTCTTGTATCTGCTAACAATACTGGCTTAACCCCTATAAATGCCGCCGTTTTGTAAAACAATGCTGTATTTTCTGGATATTCACAGCCTGTGTCGCAATACAGCAGGTATATTTTTTCTTTTGGGAAATTTTTTACAGCCCAGTACAACGCTCCTGTGCTGTCTATACCATTTGAATAACTTACTATTACGCTTGTATACTCTAAATCACTTAACAGCCCCTCTGGTGGTATTATCTTTGTCCGTGCCATTATTTCACTTTCCTTATCTTTACTTTTTATTTCCTGGCAACAGAAACAATTCCACTGCCAGGGCTTTGTGTGCGATTTTATAGAGGTAAATGTAATATAAAAACAATGCAATATGTAAAAAAGTGCAAAAACCTTGTACAGGCATGGCACGCACACAGACCATGCCTTAATTCCCCTGCTGCCTTTGACAACAACAAAGGACAATTATTTTTCTTTATAATTTTCTATTGTATGTTTTGGGGTATGCGTATTTATATTACTGCTTCCACAACGCATACATACACTGTTTGCCATTCTTGTGCTCCAGTATTCCTTGCCACAATCTTTGCAAATTACAATGAAAAATGGGTCACTTGGATTATATCTGTTATCTTTTTTATGCATAAATCCTCCTTAATGTCCGTATAATCACAGACATTAAAGTGGACTATGTATGATTTGACGGACAAATAAAAATCTGATATAATATTTAAACAGATAATTTATTTATCCGTAGGCTTATCTTTGGCACAACATCCGCATAATGTTGTGCTTTTTTATTCACTCTGTGCCAGTGCCATGCTTGTTTTTCTTGCGTTTTCTATTTCTTCCTTATGCGGTGCAAGTATTTTTTGCCACACGGGTTCCAGTGTTTCAAATCCTTCCTTAACTGCCCTGCCTATGGCAACTTTTTCTTCCCTAAGGTAAGCTTTACATATTCTTTCTGTAATTTCAGCATCAGAACTCTCTTTGATGACTGTAACTTTCATTTTTACTGGCTTTCTTTTTGCCATAAAGCCACCACCTCCTGTATGTATTTTTATGAAATTAAATGTTTGTCTTATTACTTCCTATAATTTTTTACTCCTTCTTTACCTCTTCCCAGCCTTTTTGCATTAATTCATCCATCTGGTTTGTCAACATATGTATCTGGTTAAATAATCCATCTATAACCATTCTCGCTTGTTTGTTTGACTGTGCTGATAACTCATCATAGCAAAATGAAAATGTTGCATTAATTATTTCAGCTTGTAATTCCAGCCCTTCAAACTCAAATAGAAAATTTAACAATGACATTCTTGAAGCCTCCCTTTAAATTGTGGTAAAATGTATATAATTTTATTATATACGACGTATTAAGTCGTTAATGTTTATTATATACGACGTATCAAGTCGTGTCAATACTTTTTAGGAGGTATACTATGGAATTTAATGAACGTTTAAAAAATATGCGCAAACGCTTTAAAGTTACACAAAAATCCCTCTCTGAACATCTTGGGGTCACATTACGTACTTATCAACGCTATGAAGAAGGAAAAATCGAACCCCCATTATCAACCGTTTTGTCTATTGCTAAATATTTTGATATACCAGTAGACTGTCTGTTAGGCAACGGTTTCTATGCCAACTGGGAAGAAATTATTCCATATAAGAAAGAGATTATTGATGCCTTATATGATTCGTTGCCTAAAGTTTCTTCGCTTTTTGATTTATATTCCATGACAGAATCTGAACTTGCACGTTTTTTGCCTGCTATTTTTGATAAAATAACTATTGAAGGTTCTAATATTACTTTATTAGAATCTTCCGCAGTATCCGCTGGTGAACATCAAACAAATCTTCCAAAGCATCCCAGTTCTTGATACTGCCTAAGCTTTCTCCACTTTCTATTCTTTGGTAACTTCTTGTAGTTATATCCAAATACTCCGCTACCTGCTTCTGTGTCATGCCCGCTTTCTGGCGGGCTTCTTTTAGATTTTTACGCATAAACTATTTTTTCACCCCTTTTTCACCCCTTTTTCACCTCTTCCCAACCTTTTTGCATTAATTCATCCATCTGGTTTGTCAACATATGTATCTGGTTAAATAATCCATCTATAACCATTCTTGCCTGTTTATTTGCCTGTGCTGATAATTCATCATAACAAAATGAAAATGTTGCATTAATTATTTCAGCTTGTAATTCCAACCCTTCAAACTCAAATAGAAAATTTAACAATGTCATTCTTGAAGCCTCCTTAATTACATACAAACTGTATGTATATTTGTTAAATATAAGATAGTACAATTTGTATGTAATGTCAAGAACTTTTTAGGAGGTATCTATGTTTAATAAAAGACTTCGTGAAATGCGCATCAAATGCAATTTTACACAACAAAACATGGCTGATAAGCTTAATATATCGCTTAATGCATATCAAAAATACGAACAAGCAGAACGTTCCCCATCTTTGCCATGTCTTGTTTCAATAGCAGATATTTTCGATATCTCTCTTGATTACTTGCTATGTAGGGATGATTTTATACATTCTCACGCAACATCCTCTGATGAACAATAAATAAATCTTCCAGACTATCCCAAATTTCAAAATCTCCTGTTCTGCTTCCTGATTCTATTTTTTGATAATAGACAAGACTTATTCCTAGTCTGTCTGCAACTTCTTGTTGCGTCATGCCCGCTTTCTGGCGGGCTTCTTTTAGATTTTTACGCATCTATATCTCCTTACTTCTGTTATCCTTTCTTATTTTTTATAACTACTTTTAAATAGAGCAAATTTAATAAACAATGCAATTATAAATAAATCACGTAAATATTACTAAATCACGTACATTTACTAAATCACACAAATATTGCTAAATCACGCAAATATGTTAAAATATATAAAACAGAAAGGAGTATTTATATATGGCAAATATTAATGTTGATGATAACCTGACAAAACAAGCCGAAACAATTTTTGCAGAGCTTGGTATCAGTCTTTCTACTGCAACAACAATATTCTTTAAACAGGTAGTACGTTGTAATGGTATACCTTTTGAATTACGTATTGACCCATTTTATTCACCAGAGAACCAGGAACGCCTTCTGGTTGCCAAGGAACGCATGGAACAAACTGGTGGCACTGCACATGACTTGCTTGAGGTGGATGATGATTAAGTCATGGGATGATTTTGCCTGGGAAGATTATATCTACTGGCAAACACAGGACAAGAAAACATTAAAACGCATCAACCAGCTTCTGAATGACATTGACCGAAATGGTTACAAAGGAATCGGAAAACCAGAACCATTAAAAGGAAATATGAATGGTTATTGGAGCCGAAGAATAGATGAAACCAACCGTCTTGTCTACCGCATACATGATAATAAAATTGAAATTCTGCAGTGTCGTTCCCACTATGGTGACAAATAATCAATTTTTCTTTATTTTTATACCCTGCCTGCCTTCTGGCGGGCTTCTTTTTTTGCGTTTTCTTCTTTGTCTAATTGACGCATTTATATCAATCCCTTAAAAATTATGCAATCTGTTTAATGCTATAAAATTACTTATTTGCTAAAAACTTTGTCATGGGAACTTGTAAAACATAGCATATATTAATATATTCTTCTGCCATAAGCTTACGTTCACCTTGTAATGTTCTGCAAATCTGACCTTCACTCATACCAGATTTTTGGGCTATAACTTTTTGCTTCATACCAATCTTGACAATATAATCTTTCATTGCATTTATATCTATTTTAAACAATCAGCCATCACCCCATTTCCCTTTTGCGATATTCATGCAGTTTTTGCAATTTTTCTTGCGTTATACTCCATTTTCCTTTATAATGTGTTTGTAAACTATACAAATGTTTATATTAACAATATACAGGATGAAGAAATATGTTATACTGTATGGTAACATACAGATAAAAAGCCATATGATAACATGTGAAAAACCATACAGTTGATGATACTATCCATGAACACCTGGCATCCTGTTATATATAAACAAAAGGAGAGCTAACTATGAAAGATTCACGTAAAAAACTACTTAAATTAATTTATGACCATGACCAAACTTTTGGATATGCATATCCGATTGAACTTGAAGAAGATGATATAAGTGAAGAAACTTTTCGTCTTCAAGATGATGTCCGATACTTAATATCAAGAGGCTATATAAAAGAAGAGCCTCCTCTGCCTTCTGGTTATCTTCTTGTTATTACTGAAAAAGGAGAACATTTTGTTGAGAATGGTTTTAAATCTCCTACTGAAATATCTAATATTCCAGCAAACAATATATTTAATATTGAAAATGCCACAAATTCAGTTATAGGAACACAAACTCATGTAACTTTAAATATCAATGATGTAATACAAAAGACAAGGGAACAAATTAATTCAAGCAATTCAACTGATAAAGAAGAATTACAAGAAATTATAAATCTTCTTGAACAAGTTGTTAACAACCAAACGCCTGTAAAAAAAGGGCTACTTTCAAAATTTTCAAATGCCATCCAGAAAAACTCATGGATAACCAGTCCCATAACATCTATAATGTTAAATTGGTTAATGTTTAATTAATATATTTTTAACTACCAAATTTGATACAAAATCCTGATATTAACAGGATTTTGTCTTTAAAAAAACAAGTATATATATATTATTATACAGAAGCACCATTTAAGATAGCCAATAAAGTCATTACTTTGTCTTTCGTAATATCATCCTTTTCTTTTTCAAACTGATTAAAACCTAAATTGACTTTATTGGAAATGTTATCATTCAAGTTTTCATCAGTCTGGATTAAACCATTTTGTTGTCCCCAAAGTTTTACAGCTTCCAAAAATAGCTCCAAAGCAAGAAACATAAAATCTTGCTCTTTAAGCAATCTTTCATTCTCCTTTTCCAGTTCTTTGATTTGGGCTGTTGTACTTATCTTAAAAGAACAATCAGTACAATTTTCTTTTTCTTTACTTTCTGATTCCACTTTTTTCCTCCTTTTTATGTGTAGTACATTTTTATTCCTTTATCAGCTAATATCTTCCATCCAATCCCATAAAATTTGCAATATCATAGCATTTAATGATAATCCTTGTTTATCAGCTTTATTTTTCAGTTTCTCAAACAAACTGTCTGGCAATCTGAATGTAAAACGTTTTCTTGTGTCATTTATCATATTATTGACGTCACCTCCTTGTCGATAATATAGCACATATTCTTTTTGACGTCAAGTATCTTATTTACTTTTTTGAATATTAACTATATAATGTCAATATGACGCCGAAAGGAGAAAATATTATGTCAAAAAAAGATGCTTATACCCGTGATGAAGATTCCCGTTTTACTTTACGCATTAATACAGAAATACTAGAAGCCATAAAAGAAGAAGCTCAAAAAAACAAACGTTCCACAGGTAAACAAATTGAATTTATTCTTGAGAATTGGCTTTCTCAAGATACCCATTCAAAATAATAACCAGCAAATCTTTTAAGGTATATCCTCTATTTGCTGCCTCAAGTTGTAATTTCTTTTTCAGCTCTGGCGGCAAATAGATAGTAATTTGTTTCTTTTTATTCTTATTATTTGTCAAATTTTCATCCCTCTTTATTTTCTGTTTCCATATCCTTAATATCCATTTGTTGCCTAGCAGCAAGAAGTTTTGCACCACTATCAATTAATAACAGACTCTTTTCATCTAATTGAATCAAAATGCCTACTATCTTTTTAATATTATTTTCTTTTTCTGTTGTCATAATAAACACTCCTTTCTCTGGTTTTATTCTTTTTGAAACATTTTCTTGACTATGTGATTATTATATCCCACAAAGAGAAGATTGTCAATATATTTTTTCTTGACTATGTGGGATTTTTATTTTATAATTTGTTACAAGAATGGAGGTGATAGATTGAAAGATAGAATAAGACAAATTCGTAAACTTAATAAAATGAACCAAACAGAATTTGGTGCAAAAATAGGAGTTAAAGGCAATACCATCGGAAATTATGAATTAGGTCTAAGAAATCCATCTGATGCAGTGATATTATCAATTTGCCGAGAATTTAATATCAACGAAGAATGGTTACGTAATGGTACTAAACCAATGAAAAAAAACGATGGTGATATTTCAGAATACTTAAATAATTTCATATCAGAAAGTAATCCTTTTTATGATATTATTAAAGGCATTATAAAAACATATGTTAATTTAGATGAAAAATCGCAAAAAACAATACAGCATTTTAGCGAGGAACTTTTAAAAG
>VSNJ01000100.1 GCA_009774235.1 Lachnospiraceae bacterium | reverse complement strand
TAATTATAGTTAGTGATAACTAATAAAAGGAGGGCATATGAAACATAAAATTATTGAAATGATTTTAAAGATGGATTTAAGAAGTATTGAAACACAGCTTGTGCTACAATGTGCACCGTTTCTGGCAGGGCTTAAGGTTTCTAATCTTCTGGCAATACCAGCTGATATGGAAAATGCTGCTATGGATATGTTAAAAAAAGCAGGCATTTCATTTTTCAGGATGATTAAAACAGATAAGAAAACAGTAATACTTTTATTTCATAGAAAACAACTTGAAAGTTATCTTTACAAGGAAGATGTAAAAGAAATTCTTATATCAGAAGGATACATGGAATTCCAGATTGGATATGTGTTATATATGTTCAGTATAAGATACCAGGATTATATATGTGGCAAGGGTAAATTTCCACATGAAATAGGTCTTATACTTGGTTATCCAGCAGAGGATGTAAGGGGTTTTATGGATAATAATGGAAAAAATTTTTTATATACAGGATACTGGAAAGTATATAAAGATGTTGATAATAAAGTAAAATTATTTGAAAAATTTAAAATAGCAGAAGAGCTGCTTATATGTCTGCTTTCAAGTGGAATGGATATGGAATATATTATAAAGGCATGTAATACAGGAAAACTTCAAAGTTATGTATATAGTATTTAATATACTGGCATATATAAGGGAGGATAGAACATGAGCATTGTTATTATAGGAGGACATGACAAGCGGAAGTGGGCTGCCTGGGGTAAAATATTTGGAATTACCAGAGCCAAAATACTTATGTATTTAAAAAATGGGTAAACTCAAAAAAAACAGGTATTGAGAAAATTATTCATATAGTATATACTTATAAACAGGTTATTTGATGTTTATAAAAAAGAGGAGGAAAGCATATGTTTGCTGATGAAGGAATTATTAATTTAAAACATGAAGTTCTAAATATGGTTGCAAAACTAGCGTTTGAAGGGAAACTTGAGGAGGAGAGGGATAATATCCCATATAAAATTATAGAAGGACCAGAACCAGAGTTCCGCTGCTGTATTTACAAAGAGCGTGAAATAATCAGGCAGCGTGTAAGGCTTGCCGAAGGAAAAGCACCAGGTGAAGTTGATGATGGCAATATAATACAGGTAATCCCGTCTGCATGTGCTGACTGTCCGATTGCAAGTTATATTATTACTGATAACTGCCAGAATTGTTTGGGCAAATCCTGTATGAATTCATGTAAATTTGGTGCAATCACAATGGATGGAAAGCATCCAAAAATTGACCCTAACCACTGCCGTGAATGTGGAATGTGTGCCAAAGCCTGTCCATTCCATGTTATTGTGCATTTGCAGAGACCATGCAAATTCAGCTGTCCAGTTGACGCAATAACATATGATGAACATGGTATTTCAGTAATTGATGATGAGAAATGTATTAAATGCGGCCAGTGTATACATAAATGTCCTTTCGGGGCAATAGGTTCAAAAACATTTATTGTAGATGTTATTAATGCAATTAAATCAGACAGGCCAGTTTATGCGCTTGTTGCACCTGCGATTGAAGGCCAGTTTGAAAATGGCATAACAATGGCAAGCTGGCGTAAGGCACTTATAGCAACAGGTTTTACAGATATGGTAGAAGTAGGTCTTGGCGGGGATATGACAACTTCAAGTGAAGCAGAAGAATGGTGGGAAGCACATGAAAAGGGAGAAAGAAAAACAACTTCATGTTGTCCTGCATTTGTAAATATGATAAGGAAACATTTCCCAGAGTCAGCAGACCTTATATCAACAACAGTTTCACCTATGTGTGCTGTATCAAGGATGATTAAGGCAAAAGAGCCAGATGCATATACTGTATTTATTGGTCCATGTATAGCTAAGAAATCGGAAGTAGTAGACCAGAAAATAGAGGGTAACGCAGATGCAGTACTTGCATTTAGCGAACTTCATGCAATAATGCTGGCAGTTGACACAGAGCATTTTGATGAAGTGGACGGATACCAGGAAGCAAGTAAGTTTGGCAAGAGATATGGCAATTCAGGTGGTGTAACAGCATCTGTTATAGAGTATCTTAATGAAACAGGCCGTGACGGCAACAGCCTTTCAGTATGCAAGGCAAGCGGTACAACAGAATGTAAAAAAGCACTGCTGCAGCTTAAAGTAAATAAATTAAATGAAGAATTTATAGAAGGAATGGCATGTGAAAATGGCTGTGTAGGCGGTCCAAGTTCATATGGTGTATATCCTAAATTCAAAAAGAGCAGGGATGACATGATAGAAACAGCAGATAACAGAAGCATTGTAGAAAACCTTAAGAATTATGATATGTCATCCTTCTCAATGCACAGGGATTAAAACTATCCAGATATACATAAAACACATATAAACATATATATTATTCCATTGGAAGCAAGGTTTTTGCATGGTAATGTGGAATATTAAAGGAATTGCGGCTGTAAAGCCGCTTTTCCCATACATGAGCTTTTAAATGCACTGCAGTTACGGCATATGGAGTTTATCTTTTACAACAGCTTGCAGAGTATTTGTTTTTGCAATTATAAAGTCTAAGCGTTTTCTAGGACAAGTGGGGATAAAGTAATTATGGAATTAGGAAATAATAGAGATTTATCTGGTGAAACTATAAATATTGCATGTGGAAGTGTTGTTTACCAGCGGAAAGATGATAAAGTTATCCTTGTAACGGCAACTCCATCTGCTTTAAAGATGGTTGGGCATGAAGGCAAGGAAATTGAAGAATTAAGGAAAATTGATATTTTTGATGTACTGCATCTGGATGATATAGGCAAAGTGCTGCATATATTTACTATGGCATTTGACAATGAGGAAAGTTCAGAATGTGTTTTCAGGCATATTAACTTCCGTACTGGAAAATATGTATGGCTTTATACAAGCTGTATGCCAGTAAGACAGGCAGACGGGCAGGTATATGCCTGCTGCAGCATAGTTGACATAAACAGGCAGAAAGAACTTGAAGAAGAGCTTGCAATAAGCAGGAAACTTGAACAGGAAGCAGTGGCAAGGCTGAACAGGCTTTATGACGAGGAAGTAATGAGGCTTAGTAATTTTTATGACAACTATATATGTATAATCCGGTATAATATAACCAAAAACCGTGTTGAATGTATGAAAGGTGAAACTATGTCAGGGCTTATTGATGCAGGCATGTCCCTGGATGAGTGCTATGACATAGCAGAATTTCTTTTTAAAGACAGTGGCATAGAAGAAGGTTTTTATAATATTTTTGACAGCAGGGAGCTTGCCAGGATATTTAATTCAGGAAAGAGGACTTTAACTCTTGAACTTCCATTTGTTATTAATAAAAATACAGGAACTCTTTGGATACGGTTTAATATAACTATGAAAAAGAACCCATATACAAATGATATAATAGTATTTGCTATAGAAGAAGACATAACTAAAGAAGTCCTTACAAGGGAGTCATTTAATAATGTTGTAAAGACAGAATTTTTGTCAATACTTTGTGTAGATATAGTTAAGAACAGGTATTTCTGCTGTTTTACTGCAGAACCTGAAATGTATGTTGACAATGGTAAATATGGGAGAAATGGAGATTACAGCAATACAATGCGGAAAGTCTTTTATAATATACCTGGAGTTTCAGAGAACAAAAGGAACAGGTTTCTTGAAAACCTGGATTCCAAGCTTATAAAAGAGAAACTTTCAAATGCATCTGAATATATCTTTTACTATGACAGGACGGTTGATGGCATAGAAAGGCGTTATAAAGTCAGTATAAGATGGCTTGACCAGAAACACAATCTTGTTACAATAGCTAAAAAAGATGTTACTGACGCAGTATATGAGGAACAGAAAAAGGAAAAAATGCTTTTTGATGCTCTCGAGGATGCAAGGAAAGCAAATAAGGCAAAAACAGAATTTCTTTCTAATATGAGCCATGATATGAGGACTCCCCTTAATGCTGTAATAGGTTTTACAAACCTTGCAATAGAAAGCAATTCAATTAAACAGAAAGATGAATACCTCGGTAAGATAAAAACTTCAGGCGAATTTCTTGTACAGCTTATTAATGCCACACTTGACTTAAGTAAAATTGAAAGCCATAAAATGACACTTAGTTATGAAGATACGGAATGGGATGAAATGTTTGAAAGTGTTATTAATTCAATACAGGCAGAAGCAGACAGGAAAAATATAGACCTTATTATAGATACATCAAAATGGAGTTACAGAGGCCAGGTATATGTAGATAGTCTAAGGATTAAACAAATATTTTTAAACCTGCTTTCCAATGCAATAAAATTTACACCTAAAGGCGGAAAAGTTGAATTTACACTGGAATGTATGGCAAAAAATATAAAAGGATGTAATTGTAAATTTATAGTGCAGGATAATGGCACAGGTATGGGTAAAAAATTTACAGACAAGGCATTTGAACCATATTCCCAGGAAGAAACAAGGGAAATTACAAGGACAGCTGGTACAGGCCTTGGTTTATCTATTGTTAAAAACCTTGTAGATATGATGGATGGTATTATTGAACTTGAAAGTGAAGAAAATGTTGGCACAAAGTTTACAATATACCTTCCAATAAGGAAATCAGACAGTGCTGCAAAGGAAGATTTCAATAGTATTGAATATATTAAAAAACTGCTTGCAGGAAAGAATGTATTGCTTTGTGAAGACCATCCTGTAAATACAGAACTTGTAAAGCTTATATTAGAAAGTTCAGATATAAATGTTACATGTGCAGAAAATGGCAAGGAAGGCTTTGAAATATTTAAGTCATCAGCTGTATGGTACTTTGATGCTGTACTGATGGATATATGTATGCCATATATGGATGGAATTGAAACAACAGAGGCTATACGTAAACTGGACAGGGATGATGCCCATAGAATACCAGTTATTGCAATGACTGCTAATGCATATGATGAAGATAAACAGAAATCATCTGCTGCAGGAATGACAGCACATCTTTCAAAACCAATAGATGTAAATGAACTGTTTTGTACACTTGGAGAACAGTGTATTAAAAAGAACAGTTAAAAGGGAGGCAGACCATGGCTGGTAAATATTATGTTGTCCGCAATGGAAGAAAGAATGGCATATACAGGACCTGGAATGAGTGTAAGGCCCAGGTGGATGGTTTTCCATGTGCTGTATATAAAAGTTTTAAAACCGAAGAGGAAGCTATACAATTCTATGGAAAAGGCAATGGTACACCAGAAGAAGCAGGATGGGATACAGACAATGTTGTAAAAGCATATGTAGATGGCAGTTTTTACCAGGGTGAATTTTCTTATGGCATGGTTATCCTGCGGGATGGCAGGGAAATATGCTTTTCAAAAAAAGCCAGTGATAAAGGACTTGCACAGATGCATAATGTTGCAGGGGAGATAAAAGGAGCCGAAGCAGCAATGCAGTATGCCATAGATGAAGGGATTAGAAGGATTATAATTTACCATGATTATGAGGGTATTGCTAAATGGTGTCTTGGTGAGTGGAAGACAAATAAAGAGGGAACCCTGGCATATAAAAAGTTTTATGATAGTATAAAAGACCAGGTTGATGTAAAATTTGTAAAAGTCAGAGGCCATTCAGATGATAAATACAATGACATGGCAGACAGGCTTGCGAAAAGTGCATTAGGCATTGCCTGATGCCAGAATGTTATGGCAAAAAGGAACGCGCCAGCGTTCCTTTTTTAGCTAAGATAAATTTATGTACAGGAGGTGGAATAAGTGAGAAGGCTTGTTATGGGTATACTTGCACATGTAGATGCAGGGAAGACTACATTGTCAGAAGGAATGTTGTTTCTTGCGGGAAATATAAGGAAGCTTGGACGTGTAGACCACAAAGACGCTTTTCTTGACAACCACGGGATTGAACGTGAAAGAGGGATAACAATATTTTCAAAACAAGCCGTTATTAACTGGAAAGATATTGAAATATCACTGCTTGATACTCCTGGACATGTAGATTTTTCTGCAGAAATGGAACGTACACTTAATGTACTTGACTATGCTGTGCTGGTTATCAGTGGTACAGATGGTGTACAGCCTCATACATTAACCTTGTGGAGGCTTTTAAAAAGGTATAATATACCAGTATTTATATTTGTCAATAAAATGGATATTGCTGCCAGTGATAAGATTTCTGTACTTGCAGGAATTAAGGATAAGCTTGGAAGTGAGTGTATTGATTTTTCAGATGGTGAAACAGATGGGTTTTATGAAGAAATAGCTATGTCAGATGAACAAGTGCTGGATTTCTATATGGAAAATGACATGGTTGGCAGGGAAGATATTAAAATGCTTATAAAATCCAGGAAAGTTTTTCCTTGTTTTTTTGGTTCTGCATTGAAAATGTATGGTGTAGAAGAGTTTATGGAAGGTATTGCAGATTATTCTTCTGATATAGAATATGGCAGCAGTTTTGGTGCAAAAGTATATAAAATTGCCAGGGACAGCCAGGGCATGCGGCTGGCATATATGAAGATTACAGGAGGAAGCCTGAAAGTTAAAGAACAAGTTCCAGGAACACAGGAAAAAGCAGAACAGATAAGGATTTATTCAGGTGAAAAGTATAAAACAGCAGATATTGCAGAAGCAGGCATGGTATGTGCTGTTACGGGGCTTAAAAGTGTAAGTCCTGGAGAATGTCTTGGTGCAGATAGTCCGTTAACTATACCATTGCTTGAACCTGTAATGTCATATAAAATAATGCCATCAGATGGAACTCCTTTACATTATCTGATGGAAAGCCTGAAAATAATGGAAGAAGAAGAACCACAGCTTCATATAGTCTGGAATGAGAAACTTCAGGAAATCAACCTCCAGCTTATGGGTGAAGTGCAGTCAGAAGTTATAAAAAGACTTGTTTGGGAACGTTTTAATATAAAAACAGAGTTTGGACATGGAAATATAGTATATAAAGAAACTATTGCAAATATAACAGAAGGTGTAGGACATTTTGAACCATTAAGGCATTATGCAGAAGTACATCTGATGCTTGAACCTGGTGAAAGAGGAAGTGGTATTGTAACGGCATCATTATGTAAAGAGGATGACCTTGACAGGAATTGGCAGAATCTTATACTTTCACATATTGATGAAAGAGAACATCCAGGAGTGCTTACAGGTTCTGCAGTTACAGATATAAAGATTACTCTTGTTGCAGGAAAGGCACATCTTAAACATACAGAAGGTGGTGATTTCAGGCAGGCAACATACCGTGCTATAAGACAGGGGCTTATGCAGGCAGAAAATATACTGCTTGAGCCATATTATAACTTCCGGCTTGAAGTGCCCCCTAATTCTGTAGGAAGGGCAATTAACGATATACAGAGGATGGAGGGGACATTTGAAGGGCCAGTGGCAGATGGCAGCCTGCAGGTTCTTTCGGGAAAGGCACCAGTATCACTGATGTCAGGCTATACGCAGGAAGTAGCAGCATATACGGGAGGGCTTGGAAGGCTTATATGCAGCCTGGGAGGATATATGCCATGCCATAATACACAGGAGGTAATAGAAAATACAGGATATAGTCCTGATGAGGATATGGAAAATCCTACAGGTTCAGTATTTTGTGCACATGGTTCAGGATTTTATGTTCCGTGGTACGAAGTAAAGAATTATATGCACCTTGAAGGAATGGATACAGACACGGGAAAAGGTGAAATAGAAATATCTGCTTATAATGCTGCCAGGCAGGGAAAGACGGCTGCCATTACTTATAATGGTACTATAGAAGAAGATAAAGAACTGGAAGCTATTTTTGAAAGGACATTTGGTGCTTCCAGAAAAAAGTTAAAAAGTGAAACAGAAGGAAATCTTGGCTATGAGAAAAAAAAACCCAGGAATAAGCTAGAAGATGAAGAATATAAGAAAGAACTTGCAAGATATAAAAAGAAAAAATATAAAGATGTAAAACAATATCTTCTTGTTGATGGGTATAATATTATTTTTTCATGGAAAGAATTAAATGAACTTGCCAGAACCAGCCTTGATGCTGCAAGGGGAAAACTTGTTGATATACTTTGTAACTACCAGGGATATAAGCAGTGTATACTTATACTTGTATTTGACGCATATAAGGTAAAAGGAAGCAGGGGAGGAATTACAGATTATAATAATATACATGTTGTATATACCAAAGAGGCAGAAACTGCTGATATGTATATAGAAAAGGTTACACATGAAATTGGTAAGAAACATAATGTAACAGTTGCCACATCTGATGCACTTGAACAGATTATAGTAGCCGGTGAGGGTGCAATAAGAATGTCTGCCAAAGAATTTGAAGAGGAAGTCAGAAGGGTGTCGGAGCGTATTAAGGAGATTATAGAAAATGATTATTAAAAATTGTTTTTACCGTATTTACCAGAGTATATTGCTTAATGTTATGCATATAGTCCGGTATAACCATAATGTTATATCAGGAAACGGGGCAGTGTGCAGGATACCTGGGATTTTAAAAAAGCATAATATTAAAAAGGTACTTGTATTTACAGGACCGCATCTTGTGAAGACAAGCCTGTTTAAGAAGATAATTGCCATGTTCCGTGAAAAAGGGCTGGAATGTATTGTGTTTTCTGGAATAAGTGCAGAAACAGGTACTGGAAGTATAGAGATGGCGAGAAAAATATACCTGCAGCATAAATGTAGTGCAATTATTGCAATAGGTGGTGGTTCTGTAATAGACTGTGCAAAAGCAGCAGCAGGCGGTACTGTTAATCCAGGAAAAAGCATAGTCCGCCTTGCAGGCTACCAGAAAGTAAGAAAGAAAGTACCTGTAATTATAGCAGTACCTACTACTGCTGGGACTGGTGCTGAAGCCACAGCATGCGCAGTTATTAAAGATGACATTACAGGGGTTAAAAAAATTATTGCAGATACAAAAATAGTGCCAAGGTATGCTGTGCTTGACCCTGTAATGACAGCAAGGATGCCAGGTTATCTTACTGCTTACACTGGCATGGATGCACTTACACATGCAACAGAGTCATATTTGAATAAATATTCCTCGAAAGTTTCAAGGGCAAATGCCCAGGCAGCAGTTAATCTTATTATAAAAAATATTATGCCTGCATATTATAAGACAGGAGGCATAAGTCCAAGGAAAAATATGCTTGATGCATCATATCTTGCAGGATGTGCATTTGTCAGGACATCTGTAGGATATGTACACGCAATAGGCCATGCAATAGGAGGACGGTATAACCTTTCTCATGGAATGGTGGTAGCAGTAGTGCTGCCATATGTGCTTGAATGGTATGGCAGATGTATATATGGCAAACTTGCCAGGCTTGCAGATATTTCATGTATAACAGAAAAAAATATGTCTGTTAAGAAAAAAGCGGAAACATATATAAATTATATAAAAATGCTTAACCATAAATTTAAGATTGACAGGAATTTCTATAAAGAACTCAGTAACAGTATCCAAAGAGAAAATATATCTTTAATGGTACAAACTGGTGATAAAAGGGAAGATAACGGGGAAAAAATAGCAAAAGACAACAGTATAAAAACCAATATAACTGGCAAAGTTCATAAAAATAAAGGAATAGCGGAAAAAGATGTCAAAAAAATAGCAAAATATGCTATAATGGAAGCAAATCCGTATTACCCAGTTCCTAAGATAATGGCCCTTAGTGAATGTGAAAAACTGGTGTACAGGATTTGCACAAGACAGTAATTTTAGTAAATCAAGTATGCTGGATTTACAGGGGTATGCGCAGGAAGAAGGGAAGGTAAATTTATGGGAGAGCCATTAAATACAGTTTATATTTTGTATTTTCAGATAAGGGTAATAAATGCCCTGCTTTTAGGTATAATATGGTTTTTATATCTTAAGAATAAGAGGCTTCCATTTGAGAAGGGGAATTTTTTTAACCAGACACTTGTAGCCATTTCTGCAAATATGGTGTGTGACATTATGTCTACATACGGTTTATTGCATTTTAACACAACTGGCAAAATAGTGTGGAATCCAGTGCACAGGCTGTTCCTGCTTACAATGTGTATGTCAGTGTATTATATACACCTGCATATAACATCGTTGTGTGGACAGTATAATAAGTCGCATACAAGGATTAATTTACTTATATCAATACCATTTATAACAGCAGCGGCAGCAGGGTTATTTGCACCACTGGAATTCCACGCTGGCGGAATTGGCGCATATCTTTGCGGGACTGCGGTAAATGCAACATTTGTGGTAATGGGGATATACCTTGTTTTATCAATTATATGCCTTGTTATAAATTACAGGCATCTTAGAAAAAAGAATACAGGTAATGTAATTGCAGGGCTTGTAATATGTGCAGGTTTCTGTATAGTGCAAGTGCTAAACCCTTCAATACTGCTTTCAAGTACAGGACTTATTATATTAGAGCTTATGAATTATTTTAATTTTGATGATTCTAAGCTTTATATTAATTATGAAACTGGCTGTTTCAATAGTATGGCATATAGAAAAATGCTTAATTCATATTTTAAAAAGAGTACTGGTTTTTATGTTGCACAGATAAGTTTCCATGAATTTTATATACTGCATGGACAGTATGGACATGATGTCTGCCAGAAGATACTTAAAGATATTGCCAATATTATAGAGGATATATTACATGAAAATGTATATTCAGTTGAAGAAGAAGTCCTTGGTATTATAATAGAAAAAAACAATTATGATGTAGACAAAATTAAGAAACTTATAAACAGGATGGATTATGACTATAATTATAATGCAAGTATACTGCATGTCACTGGCACTGTAGATATATTGCACTGTCCTGATGAAGCAGAAAGTATAATAGAAATTGAAGATATATTTAATTTTATGCTGCGCTTCCATGAACGCCAGAACTGTTTCTATATGTATGATAAAAGAATGTACAAAGAGAAAGAGCGTTATTCAGATATATTGCGTATACTTGACAATGCTGTTAACAATGATGGCTTTTATATGGTTTACCAGCCTATTTATTCGGTAAAAAAAGGTGATTTTCACTCTGCAGAAGCACTTATAAGGCTTAAAGATGACAAGACGATAGGCTTTATATCACCAGAAGAATTTATACCTATAGCAGAAAAGGAAGGTCTTATAATGAAAATTGGTGAAATTGCACTTTCAAAAGTATGTGAATTTTCACAAAGGGCTAACCTTATAGGCCGTGGTATTGAATATATTGAGATAAACCTTTCAGCTGTGCAGTGTATTGACCAGGGGCTTACAAGACAGATTAGGGATACAGTATATAAATATGGGCTTCCGTATAATTTCCTTAACCTTGAGATTACAGAAACAGCAGCTACTTCATCTGGAAATATGCTTAGCAGGAATGTTGAAGAACTCAGGAATATGGGCGCATCATTTTCAATGGATGACTTTGGGACTGGATATTCCAACCTTGCACAGATGGTTGATATCCAGTATGAGCTTATAAAACTGGATAAAAGCCTTATATGGTGCTGTTATCCTGAACAGCGTAAAAAAATACTTATGAAAACAGAAACAGAAGAAAACAGGAACAATTCAATTAATAAATCATTTGCTGTACTTACAAAGATAATTGAACTTATTAATGACCTTAAACTTAAAATAGTTGCAGAAGGAGTTGAAACAAAAGAGATGGTTGATGCACTTTCTGAAAAAGGAGTTGATTACCTGCAGGGATATTACTTCTCAAAACCACTTAAAGAAGAAGATTTCATTGAATTTTTAGAATCTACAGCAGAATAAGCTGTCTGGTAAGTTTAAAACGTAAAGAAAGGTCTTATGTTTTTAATGGATAATGATATTATATTGCTAGAAGGGCAGGAGTATTTTACTAAAATGGCTATGGATGTTTCTTCTGTCCTGGATATAGTACGTAAAAAAGGTTATTTCAAAAGCTGTGGCAAATTTAATATTTATTATGAATTTTATATTAACCCATGTGAAAAGGCAGCAATTTTTATTTCACATGGGCTTTGTGAATTTACTTCAAAATATGAAGAGGTTATTTATAAGTTTTTTAGTGAAGGATATTCCGTATTTATTATGGATTACAGAGGACATGGGTATTCGGACAGGGCAGTAAGTGACTTATCTAAAGTTTATACAAGGTCTTTTATGGACTATGTAGAAGATGCAAAATATTTTATCCAGGAAATAGTTGCAAAAGAGAGCCTGACAGGTAGTATTTTCCTTTTTGCACATTCTATGGGAGGTACTATAGGGGCACTTTTGCTTGAAGAATATCCACGTCTTTTTAAATGTGCAGTTTTATCATCACCAATGTTTGAAATAAATTTTGGAAGATTTCCATGGCAGCTGGCAAGTGTTGTTTCTTATATGGCAAAGTTCTTTTTTCTTGGCAAGATGTATGCTTATGGACAAAAACCTTTTGATATAGCGTATAATTTTAAAGTTAACAATACATGTGTATCAGAAGCAAGATACAAATATATATTGCAAAAGCGGATTAAAGATAGTAAATACAGGACATCGGGCGTAACATATGCGTGGAGCAGTGCGGGGATTGCAGCAGTAAGAAAGCTGCACAGGAACGCAAAAAAAGCCTCTGTACCTGTACTTATATTCCAGGCAGGGCTTGATACACTGGTTAAACCAAAAGGGCAGGAAGTGTTTGCAAGGAATGTTCCAGATGCAGAGATTATAGTTATTAAAGATGCAAAGCATGAAATATATAACGCAGGTACCAGTGCAAGGATAGAATATTATAAAAGGATTTTGGAATTTTATAATAAGTGGTTATAAAGTTCATGCGGAATGTCTATTACAGCACCAGGATTAAGTGATTCAAGATAATCTTTGTCCCTGAACCCCCAGCTGGCACTGATGCATTTTATACCAGCGTTTCTGGCAGTTTCAATATCAACATCTGAGTCACCTATATACAGGGCATTTTCTTTTGTACATCCCATATCTTTAAGTGCTTTAAATACTGAATCAGGTGCTGGTTTTTTGCGGACTTCAGGGCTTTCACCTATGGCAATGGAAATATATTCTGAAAAGTATATTTTGTTTAGTTCTGTAACAGCAGCCTGGTTTTTATTTGAATTTATTGCGAGTTTATAGCCATCTTCGTATAGTTTGCCAAGCAGTTCCGTAATTCCAGGGTATGGATGTGTTTTTATACGGCAGTTTGCAGTATAATATTGTTTAAATTCATTGAAGATATCATTAAATCCAGGAGTATCTGCACCATCTGGAAGCGAGCGCTCTATTAAGAGTTTTATGCCATTGCCTACAAATAAACGTACTTCACCAATGGTATGTCCGGGAAAGCCATATTTGGACATAGTATGGTTTACAGCGTCTGTAAGGTCTTCAAGTGTATCTAAAAGAGTTCCGTCTAAGTCGAAAATTAAAGCTTTGTATTTATTCATTCTACGCCTCCATTATTTAATTCCTGCCATTCAATAAGGTCTGCAAGTGTTATATTGTCAACAACATTATTAATTGCATCATCTAGTTTTTTCCATAAAATGTTGGTAGGACAGTTTTTTATCCGTACGCATGGGAGATGTTCCTGGGAAATATTTTCTTTGTTTATATTTTCTCCAGGAGTATTGCTGGCACATGCTACAGGGGTAAGTGAACCTTCTGTAAGCCTGAGTATCATGCCCACAGTGTATTTATCTGGTGGCATTTTTAAAATATACCCTCCCTGGGGACCACGTATGCTTTTTACATAACCAGCATTGTTTAATATTGAAATAATCTGTTCAAGGTATTTATCAGATATTTCTTGCCGTCTGGCAGCTTCTTTTATGCTTACAGGTTTGTGGCTGCTGTTTTGCGCAATGTCTATCATTAGCCGGAGGGCGTATCTTCCTTTTGTTGAAATCTTCATTAATGTGCCTCCTTAATAATATATACATATGTTGTTTATTATAGCGCACAATTTTGGGGATTTCAATATGGAAATTATATGGAAGGGATGGATTTTGGGAAAATTAAATATTTCACAGGTTATGTGGCTCTTACAAATTCCAAAGTTTTACCACCAGCAGCACGCTTCCGCTTGGATGGATACACAGTGGTGCATAAAGTCCCAAAATACGGGACTTAAGCACCAGTGTATCCATAACAGCTGCTTTTTGGTAAAACATTTGGAATTTGTAAGAGTAATATAATCTTTGTGAAATTTGATGGTTTAAAAGCAATTTTCAGACATGCCCTGGGCGTGTTTGAAAATTAAAAAGTGCACAAAAATATTGTAAATAATTTCCTATTTAAACTAATAATAAGGGTATTTTTTCTGTTATAACGCAAAAAAGTATCATTTTTTATGCCTAATTGATGTTTTTCAGCATATTGACGGAAAACAGGTATTTTTCAAACACGCCCTAGTCTGGTTCATCACAACAGCCTTGGTCTGTGAATTTATTATGGTCATAGATAACACATATATCTGGTTCAAGATAGTTTAATGTTTTCTTTATTTAAATATTGTCTGTTTATGGTTAGAAAGTGACATAATATATATTTGTCCATAAACTAGTTCTTCATGTTCATCTTCTGAGATTATATAACTATCATTATTTGTATAAAATTTTGCCTGTGATAATGTCATAATAACATATTCTTTTAAAGTTATTATGTATTCTTTTACATGTTTTTTATTTTATAATACTTAATAGGAGTGGTTTTACGATAATTCAATTTCTCCAGGTGCTAAAATTTGGGGTTCAACTGATTATGGCGTGTATAGTTTTACGATAACTCAATTTCTCCAGGTGCTAAAATATAACTTTCCTAGTTTCCATTTTACCATCAGTTTTACGATAACTCAATTTCTCCAGGTGCTAAAATAAGAAATACAATTAGATAATGAGAAAAAATGTTTTACGATAACTCAATTTCTCCAGGTGCTAAAATCATTTATAGCTGCACATGATTTGATAATCTGTTTTACGATAACTCAATTTCTCCAGGTGCTAAAATAAATCCTAGTTGCGGGTCTTCAAAAAAAATGTTTTACGATAACTCAATTTCTCCAGGTGCTAAAATAGCAGGGGGGCAGTTATACCACTTATTTAAGTTTTACGATAACTCAATTTCTCCAGGTGCTAAAATTGGCTTACCATCATCAGACACCAAGTTGCCGTTTTACGATAACTCAATTTCTCCAGGTGCTAAAATGAATTGGAGGAAAAGAAAATGTATTTTGATGTTTTACGATAACTCAATTTCTCCAGGTGCTAAAATTTAGAATTATGCATCCAAATTTATTCAAATGTTTTACGATAACTCAATTTCTCCAGGTGCTAAAATATATGCCGACAAAAAATTATATTTTTCTGTGTTTTACGATAACTCAATTTCTCCAGGTGCTAAAATAAAGCTGCTCTTTGGTAATTTAACTCTTTCGTTTTACGATAACTCAATTTCTCCAGGTGCTAAAATTTAGAATTATGCATCCAAATTTATTCAAATGTTTTACGATA
>VSNJ01000010.1 GCA_009774235.1 Lachnospiraceae bacterium | reverse complement strand
ATTATGTTTATATAAAAGCAACAACTAAAATCTCAAACAATTACCATATTAAAATTTATTTTAACCATTATAAATTGTCAAATCATCAGGGCTGCTATGGATTATACTTTTACATAAAAACTTTTATAATTTAACTATCAGTACAGATTTTACAATTTAACATTATATTACTACAACCCTTTTATATTCTTGCTTACTTTTAAATTCATCTATACATACATCTACCTCAAGTTCATAGCTATCAATTATATGCATATTATCTGGAATTGTATTAAAATCAAATATATCCATATAATCTATATGTGTCCTGACAAGAATCATAAAAATACATTTTTTTGACTTACTTGACTTTAATAGTTTATTAACTGCTTCTGCTAAAGTTTCATCTTCTTTTTGAATTTTAACAGAAACCGGCCTGCCGTATACATATTTTTTTAAAAAACCATCAATTCCGCTGTTTCTCTGGACAGGAATTGCATCCAGGCAATTAAGGATATTCATTTGGCTTTCTGATAAATTCTTATATGCTGCTTTTCCCTTTTTTAATAAATGTGATTCTGTTTTTATTAATCCGCTTAGTCTGCTATTAGTTAAATCTATTGCATCTTCCGATATATCTATTCCAATATACTTTCTGTTTAACATCTTAGCAGCTACTACCGTAGTTCCTGAACCAACAAAAGGATCTACTACTAAATCATCTTCATCAGTCACTAATTTTATAATCTGTTCCAATAATATTATTGGTTTCTGGGTTGGATAACCTGCTCTTTCTTTAGCTCTTGGATTTAAAAAAGGAATTTCCCAAACATCTGATAATGGTACCCCTTTCTTACTCTGTCCTAAAACTGTTTCTCCACTTTCATCTAATTTATATACCGGTTTTCCATTTTCATCCCGTACACGTTCTTGTAATATCTGGTCAACATTTGTTGTTTCAGAATAATCTTTATATATCATGTTAAACTTAAAATTCTTTGTTTTACTATAAAATAAAATAACCTGATGGTTATTTAGCAAGCCTTTCTTTGAATTAGACCAACGTTTATAACTCCAGATTATTTCACTCTGGAAATTAACAATACCAAATATTTTATCCATTAAAACTTTTAGGTAATGTGAAGCATTTCTATCACAATGAAGAAAAATGCTTCCTGTATTTTTTAAAATTCTTTTACATCCATAAAGCCTTTCTTTCATAAAATCAAGATAGTCATCTATGTTATTCCAATTATCATCAAATGAATATTCTACTTTATTCTTTGAAACCAGACTATGCTTATCCTGGGTAAAAAAAGGAGGGTCAAGATATACTAAATCTACACTTTTTTCATCTATTTCTTCTAAAACTTTTAATGCATCCCCATGTATAATAGTATCTTTCTGCATACAATCACTCCTTTATGCTTTCAAATAGATTTTTTAAATCTATACCTGTTTCATTTTTTATATAATTCCATGCATCATTTCCTGAATAATATTCTCCTCCAATTTCCTTATAAAGTTTTCTTAACTTAGTTTGTATAGAAACAGCCTGGGTTCTGTTTGGTTCAAAAAACATAATTCTAACAGGAATATATCCTGCCTTTTTAATAATTCTTATACGTTTATATTCTTTATTTATATGATCCCCATCTGTAGTTGCATCTTTCCATTTTATCTCATATGCTTTATTACCAACAAGACAATCTATTTCTACTGTTTTAGGACTACCATTATCAACTGTATTATTTAATTTAAATTTTTGTTGTGAAGCTGGATATTTCATTTTAAAACACTGTATAACCATTTCTTCTAACATAGAACCTGCATATTTATACAAAAAACGTCCAACATTTTGCTGGTAATCAATCTGGTATCCTTCTTTGCTTGTAAATCCAAGTGCATTATATACCATATAATGTTCTGTATTATCATTTTGCATTTCTATCTCTCTGTCCTTAATCTTCTTATGAAGCTTTTCCTTGTATTTATATAATATTTCCAATAATTCTTTATCTATATCCATAAGTACCTCCTCTACAGTAAAATTTATAATAATTATTTTACCACAAAATCTATGCGTTTTCCATTAATTCCTTAAGATAAATACAATTTATTCCCATATAAAATTAAATTAAGCAGGCGGGATACTTCCTCTTATACCTGCTTCATTATATTATTAATACTATACATTATGTTTATATAAAAGCAACAACTAAAATCTCAAACAATTACCATATTAAAATTTATTTTAACCATTATAAATTGCCATTTTTCTTTTTTAACATAATATATCTCACTTTTTACAAATAACCCCACATCCAATTTTAGTACCAGAATTGCCTGATGGCTGTGTAGTAAAATCATCAGGACTGCTATGGATTATAACAGACCTTCCTATAATATCATCTACATTAAAATTATCTGTATAAAAAACTATATATGCATAACCATAATTTGAAAGAAGTGGCGGCATATCACCAGCATGTTCTGGATGAGGTGCCAGACCAGGATTATAATGCTCCCCTGTCTTATCAAAAGGTCTTGTACAGTCACCATTTTCGTGTATATGCATTCCCATAAAACTTCCATTAGTATCTGGTTCCATTGGAAGCCCGTCAATCTCTGCTTCTACGAGAGTTCCGCCAAAAGGCGTTTTATAAAAATAAACTACCCCATGTAGTTTTCTGTTATCTTCATTTCCGCTAATAACTGCATACGCAGCAGGCTTTTGTGTAATATTTATTATTTTGTCCATAATAGCAATACCTTTTTTTATTATTATATTCATAAGACACATTTTTGACATTACTATTGACAGGAAAAATAAGTTGTATTATTTACAGAAGTAAGTTATACTGTCTTTAGAATATGCCCGTATGTATCTTAAGAATTTATATAAATATATATCCATACTGACAAATTCTTGTAACAAAAATATACAATAATATAATAAAAATAAAGCCAGACTGGGTACATCCTGGTTTGCAGAAAAGAGGTAAAATATGAGAAAAAAAATATTAACAGCATTACTAGCATTTTCATTATTAGCAGCCAACCTTTCACCTGCCTTCTTATTTCCTAACAATACATTTGTAGCAGAAGCATCAAAGAAAGCAACAAAGAAAAAAGCCCCATCAATTAAAAAAATATATAACACCATAGTAAAAACATTTGGTGATAACTACCTTGCAGACATGCCTTTAACAAAAGAAGACATAAAAGCACGTTATGGACTCTCCCAGTCATGGTATACAGATATTATAGCTGAAGTACCAATGATGAGTGCACATGTTGATACTCTTGTTATTGCAAAAGCTAAGAATAAAAACACAAAGAAAAAGATAAAAAACAAACTGACAGCTTACAGACAGGGACTTATTAATGATACTATGCAGTATCCTATGAATTTATTAAAAATCCAGGCATCAAAAGTATATGTAAAAGGTGATTATGTATTCTTTATTATGCTTGGTTATGTTGATAGTAATACAGAGGAAACAAGTACAGAAGAACAGGTTATAGAAGCATATAAAGCTGAAAACCAGAAAGCTGTTGATGCGATTAATGCATTATTTAAATAAATTCCAATTTGCATAAAGAATATAGTGTGAAAAATATATCTAAGGCAGCAAAAAAAGCTGCCTAAGATATATTAAATTTAACACAGGAAAAATGCAAAACCAGCATTTTTCTAAAGCAGGCTTGTCCTGCTATACTATTTGAACCGCCAAAGCCGACATGGAGGATTATTATATATAACAAGTTAATTATTTTGTATTAAACACCTATTAGAAAACGCCAGTGCTTAGCCCTTGTACTTAATGTTTCCCATAAGCATCAAGGGCTTATGCACTGTTGTGTTTTTCATTAACTAGAATGCACCCTGAACCTATTATATAAACAGGAGGATATTTTATGGTATTTAGCAGCCTGCTGTTCTTATTCCGTTTCCTGCCATGTGTAATTATTATTTATTTTTTAACACCAGGATATATGAAAAATACATGGAAAAACCTGGTGCTGTTTTTATCAAGTCTTATATTTTATGCATGGGGAGAACCTGTCTATATAGTTTTAATGCTGTTCTCCACAGTAGTAGACTATATAAATGGCGGACTGGCAGGATATTTTGTAAACAGGGATAATAAAAAAGCAGCAAAAATTTTTGTATTTTTATCAGTAATAATAAACTTGTCACTTCTAGGCATATTTAAATATACAGGTTTTATAACTGGAATATGGAATGACATCACGGGAATGGATATTAAAGCCAAAGAACTAGCACTGCCTATAGGCATATCATTTTATACATTCCAGACCATGTCATATACAATCGATGTATACCGTAAAGATGCAAAACCAGAAAAAAACATTATTAACTTTGGAGCCTATGTTACAATGTTTCCCCAGCTTATAGCAGGTCCAGTAGTAAGGTTTAAAGATATCTCTGTAATGTTAAAAGAAAGAAATATTACAATAGAAAATCTGTCTTACGGAGCTCTCAGGTTTGTAACTGGTCTTGGAAAAAAAGTTATTCTTGCAAACCAGGCGGGAGAAATCTTTAAAACTATTACAGCTTATTCCAATGAAAACCTTACTACTGTATCTGCATGGTTTGGAATGCTTATGTTTACACTGCAGATATATTTTGATTTTTCAGGGTACTCTGATATGGCAATAGGTCTTATGTCCGTTTTTGGATTTAAAATTCCTGAAAATTTCAATTATCCCTATATGTCCAGAAGCATTACAGAATTCTGGCGCAGATGGCATATATCACTTGGTACATGGTTCAAAGAATATGTATATATACCATTAGGCGGAAGCAGGAAAAACCAATTAAAAACATTCTCAAATATTTTTATAGTATGGTTTCTTACAGGACTATGGCATGGGGCAAGCTGGAACTTTATAGTATGGGGAATGTACTTCTGCTTTTTCCTTATAATAGAAAAACTTGGGTTATTAAAAATACTTAATAAACTTCCATTATTCCTTAGCCATATATATGCACTGGTTATAATATATGCTGGATGGCTTCTTTTTGCATGGGAAGATATAACATACCACAGGATATTTATAAAAGCAATGGCTGGAATAGCAGATGCTGGGTTTATAAATACAAATACAATGTATATCATTGCCAGCAATGCCATGCTTCTGCTTCTTTTAATAATTGGAAGCACAAATATACCACTTAAAGCCAGCACATGGATTTGCAATAAAAATGAAATCTTTTCAAATATATTAAAGACGTTTTTTTTAATTGTGGTATTTATTATATCAGTTGCGTATCTCGTAAATGGTACATACAATCCATTTTTATATTTCAGGTTTTAATAAATTTAAAACTATATTTAATATGAAAGGATATTATATTGCCTATGAAACGTTTTTTTAAACTTATGCCAGCATTAGCTCTGTTAATTATGCTTATGGCAATTATGTTTACAGGTATAATAAAGGAAGATAATACATATTCTTCTGCGGAAAACAGGATGTTACAAACCTTTCCTAAACTTTCTGCCAAAAGGATACTTAATGGAAAATTCCAGAAAAAATACGAGACATATCTTAGTGACCAGTTTCCAAAAAGGGACTTATGGGTTAAATTCCAGACTAAAACAGAAATGACATTAGGCAAAAAAGAATCCAATGGTGTATATTTCGGAAAAGACGGATATCTTTTAGAAAAATACACAAAAGAAGATATTGACCCAAAACTTACAAAGAAAAATATACGTGCACTTAAAGATTTTGTCCAGCAGGCTTCCAAATCTGCCAATGTCAAAGTTATGATGGTTCCATCAAAAACCTATACACTTGACATATACATGCCAGCATTTGCAGAAACCTATGATGAAAATATTTTCTATAACAAATTAGAAAAAAACCTTCCAGAAAATGTTATTGTACCTGTATATGACCTTTTACATAAACATAATAAAGATTATATTTTTTACAGGACTGACCACCACTGGACAACCCTTGGTGCATGGTATGGTTATACTGCTTACCTGGATTCATATGGAAATAATATCCAGGATGCAGGACATAAGAAAAAATTTGAGAAAGTTTCCAGTAATTTCCTTGGCACAACACATTCAAAAGTAAATATTTATTCCCAAAAAGATGAGATAAATATTTATAAACCAGCAAATGAAATGACAGTTGTGTACAATCTTGGTGAAAAGACAGAAAATACATTTTACCAGATGGAATTTTTAAAGAAAAAAGACAAATATAGTGTATTTTTTGGTGGTAACCAGGCAGTCCTTGAAATATCTGGAGGCGCCAAAAATAAAAAAACTCTTCTTATGATAAAGGATTCTTTTGCTAATTGTATGATACCATTCCTTGCAGAAGATTATGAAAAAATAATTGTAGCAGATATGCGCCATCTTAATATAGGTATGTCTATGCTGCTAAATAAATATAAACCTACAGATGTACTTGTGCTTTATAATACTATACAGTTTATGCAAAACAAAGAATTTTCAATAAAAAAGTAAGCGCCAACGTGCTCACTTTTTATAGGAAAATAAAAATATTTAAGAGAGGAAGAAATACATAATGAATAACGACAGGATTATTAAAAAAGCCTTATACCTGTTTATAACTGCAATTCTCGCAGGTTTTATATTAACAGGAAACAGCTGCCAGGCAAAACAGGAATTTATAGTTGGTTTTGATGCAGAATTCCCACCATATGGCTATATGGATGAAAACGGGGATTACACAGGTTTTGACCTTGACCTTGCTGGTGAAGTCTGTAAACGCAATGGTTGGACTTTGGTAAAACGCCCTATTGCATGGGATTCCAAGGATTCTGAACTTGAAACGGGTGCAATTTCATGTATATGGAATGGCTTTACAATGAATGGCCGTGAAGGAAATTATACATGGTCAACCCCATATGTTGACAATTCACAAGTAGTAATTGTCAGAAGTGATTCAGGTATTAAAGAACTTACAGATTTATCTGGCAAAATCTTGGCCGTACAAGCAGACTCATCAGCACTTGCTGCCCTTACAGGTGAAGATGCAACAGACGAAAATAAAAAAATTGCCAAATCTTTAAAAGAATTGCAACAGGTAGAAAACTATAATTCTGCTTTTATGAACCTTGAAAGTGGCATGGTTGACGCTATTGCAATGGATATTGGCGTCGCTTCATACCAGCTTTCTACAAAAGGTGATAAATTTATTATGCTTGATAAAAGGCTTTCATCAGAAGAGTATGGAATAGGCTTCAAACTTGGAAATACAAAACTCAGGGATGAAGTACAGGTTACATTACTTAATATGCTGGAGGATGGCACATTTGAAACCATAGTAAAAAAATGGGGACTTGAAGATAGTGCTTGTCTTAGCACAGAAGATATTACATATGTAGATGGAGGCAGGGTTCCTGTTCCTGGCGGAGCAAACACAGATAATGGTACAAGTTCTATTGATGCACCAGAGAATACAGGCAATTCACCAAAAGTTAAAAAAATAAGCATTACACAGATTATAAAACAGCTTTCATCTGGACTTGCTGCAACAGTTGGCATATTTATACTTACTCTTTTATTTTCAATGCCACTTGGTCTTCTTATAGCAGCTGCAAGGATGTCCAAATTCAGGATTCTCCAATGGATAGCCAGAATATATATATCAATACTCAGGGGAACTCCTTTAATGCTCCAGCTTATTGTTGTATTCTTTGCACCATATTATTTATTTGATATTTCAACACCTTATTCATACCGTTTTTATGCTGTAATAATTGGATTTTCATTAAATTATGCTGCATACTTTGCTGAAATATACCGTTCTGGAATACAAAGCATACCACAAGGACAAAGAGAAGCTGCACAGATTATGGGATATAACAGGATACAGACATTCTTCAGGATAATATTCCCACAGATGGTTAAACGTGTACTGCCTCCTGTTACCAATGAAGTTATAACACTTGTAAAAGATACTTCCCTTGCATTTGCACTTTCTTATGCAGAAATGTTTACAAAGGCAAAACAAATTGCCGCTGCACAGACATCATTAACACCTCTGTTTGTAGCAGGAGTATTTTATTATATATTTAACTTTATTGTTGCCTTATTAATGGAAAGAATTGAAAAACGTCTTGACTATTACAAGTAAATGGAGGGTTTATAATGAATGTCTTAGAAATGAACAATATTAAAAAAAGTTTTGGAAGTAAAGTTGTCCTGGAAGATATAACATTAAAAATCGAAGAAGGAGAAGTTGTATCAATTATAGGACCATCTGGTTCAGGAAAATCCACTCTTTTAAGATGTGCCACATTTCTTGAACATATTGATAATGGTGAAATCTTCTATATAAATAAACAAGTAGTTAAAAAAAGTCCTGATGGGGCTGTTTACCCACATAAGAAAGAATTACAGCAGGCATGTTCTAACTTTGGGCTTGTATTCCAGAATTTTAACTTATTCCCACATTTTTCAGTAATGAAGAATATTACTGATGCACCTATAGTAATACAGAAAAGGAATAAAGAAGAAGTATACAATGAAGCCCGGGAACTGCTTAAAAAGGTAGGGATTGAGGATAAGGAAAATGCATATCCATGTGAACTTTCAGGCGGACAGCAACAGCGTGTAGCTATTGCCAGGGCTCTTGCACTGCACCCTAAAATGTTATATTTTGATGAACCTACATCAGCACTTGACCCAGAGATTACAGCTGAAATCTTACGTGTTATGAAAAGCCTTGCTGCTGAAAAAATGACAATGGCAGTCGTAACGCATGAAATTGATTTTGCAAGGGCAGTTTCTAATAAAGTTGTATTTATGGATGGAGGAATGGTAATTGAAGAAGGAAAACCAGAAGATGTCATAGACAACCCAAAAAATGAACGTACAAAAGCATTCCTAAAGAAACTGCACATATAAATAAGATTGGAGGTTTAATATAAATGTCAGTAGAAAATCTAATACAAAATGTTGACAGCCAGATTATTAATATAAGAACCAAAAGCCTTGATATATCATTTAATGAATTGTACGATATGTATAAAAATAATGAACTAGAGATTTCCCCTGATTACCAAAGGCTTTTCAGATGGGGAGAAGAAAAACAGTCACGTTTTATAGAATCCTTAATTTTGGAAATGCCTGTTCCTCCTATATTTGTAATAGAAACAGATGATGGCATTTATGAATTAATTGATGGTTTACAAAGAATCTCAAGCTATCTTCACTTCCGCGGAGAAAGGTTAGGAGAAACAGAAGATGATTTTCTGGTTTTAAATGGTTGTGATATAGTTAATGATTTAAATGGGTTAATATTTGACAACCTGCCCAAGGCTTTACAGATAAAAATAAAAAGAAGTTTTGTACGTATGGAAGTTATAAGAAAAGATAGTGAACCATCTTTAAAATATCATATGTTTAAACGTCTGAATACAGGCGGAGAACTTCTGTCAGCACAAGAAATCCGTAACTGTACAATCAGGCTTCTAGGTCCAGATGGAATTAATTTTATTAAAAGCTGTAGTAAAAATAAGGATTTTATATCCGTAATTAACAAAATTCCAGAAGAAAAAATTAAGACCAAATATGACCAGGAACTTGTATTAAGATTTTTTGCAGTAAAAAATGATATTGCCAGTTACAAATACCCCATAACAGAATATCTGACAAAATACCTTGAAAAAATCACAACAGGAGAACTTCCTTTTGATTATGAAAAAGAAAAAGACATATTTGAAAAAACATTTAATTTTATCAATAACAACTGGGGAAAAGATGTATTTTCAATAAAAAACTCTAACGGGACTATGCAAAATAAGTTTGTATCCTATGTTTTCGATGGTATTTCGGTTTCTACTGCTAACCTGGTTTATAAAATTTTAGAAAGCAGCCACCAAAAAAAACTTATTGAAGAAATTAACAATTTTAAAGAAAGTGAAGAACTTAAATCCTATAAAACAGGAAGTATTAATGGCATAAAAACAAGAATAAAATTATTTACAGAAAGGATGGAGAAAATTCTTGACAGCAAATGAATTAAGGGAAGAACTTGAAACCGAATTAGCATGGCGTCAGGAAGAACTTGCTTTTTTTAAAAACCAGTTAAATGAAATTGCAGAAAATAACAAAAATAAATATAGAAAAGGACTTATACTTATATTGTATTCCCATATGGAAGGCTATATAAAGATTTGCTTACAAACATATATCCACTATATTAATTCACAAGAATTAAACCGTAATGATGTAAGTACAGGATTAATGGTAGCAAGTATGCATAAAGAATTTATAGCATATGAAAATTTAGACCGTAAATATGAAATTTTCCGCAGGGAATTACCAGAAGATGCACGTTTACACCGTTTATACCGCAGGGTAGATTTTATGGAAAATATTGAAGAATTTAAATGCCAGAAACTGGTTATTGATGATAATATAGTAGATACAGAATCTAACCTGTGGTATATAGTTTTACAAAAAAACTTATATAAACTGGGACTTCCAGTAGATTTATTTAGTGACTACCATAATGATATTGATGCTTTAGTAAACCGGAGAAATTCAATAGCACATGGCAACTTCCATGCAGGTGTTACAAAAAGTGAATTTACTAACTGGGAAACAAAAGTTTATGGCATATTATCAGGAGTAACAATGTTAATATATGATTATGCTAATAATAAAAAATATTTAAATACTGCCAATACATAATTTAGTTTCAATCCTTTTTTGATGGCAAAGCATTTTCATAACGCCACTGTCTCGGAGGGATACCATATACATTTTTAAATGCACGTGAAAAATGCAGCTGGTTCGGATAACCAACTGCATTTCCTATATCTGCAACTGGCAAATTAGTTAATTTTAATAACTCTGCTGCTTTTATCATTCTATATGAAATTAAAAATTCCTGTGGTGTCTTTCCGATATTTTCATGGAATATTTTTCCAAAATAACTTCTGTTCAACCCACAGAACCTTGCTATATCTTCTATTGAAATCTCATTCTGGAAATTCTGTTCTATAAACGAAATTGCTTCTTTAATATAAAAATCCCTTAAATTATTACCTTTCGTTATCTGTGTAGAATTAGAAGAGCGTACTAATGCATCAATAAAAAGATAAAGATGTCCAATTAAATGGAATGGCGAAGCATCTTTATGGTTTATAATATATAACATTTCCTCTTTCATAGTCTGTGCAGTATCTTTAAATCTTGCCTTGTACATTGGCTGGTTTATATTAAGCCCCGCCATTTCAATAGTCTGTTTTACACGCAGGCCGTCAAATTCCAGCCAAGCATATTCCCAGGGGATTTTACTATCTGCTATATACATACATACCTGTTGCGGAAACATCATAAACCCTTGTCCGCTTTTTATTGAATACTTAACAGATTTACCACTGGAATTCATTGCCATTAATACACCTGTACCAGATAGGACATAATGAAATAAAAAGTGGTTTCTTGATGCAGGTCCAAATGAATGTGAAGGGTCACACTGTTCCCATCCAAACTGGTATAAGCCCATATCAATAAAATTCTCACTTGGAAAAACTGAAAAAATAACTTCACTCATACGTATCCTCCATTCTTACCCAGGCCTGCTGGTTAGTCATAATTACAATATATGTAAAATATATGGGTTTCCAGCCTGTATTCAGCTTTGGGAATTTTGATTAATATTACCAATATACCAAAATGCTATATGGTTTTCAATATTTTTCTTCAAAATAGCATTTTGATATAAAACTGCAATAAACAGGCTATTTTAGGTAGCATAATGGTATGCTAAAATACTACTATCAAAAACGAAAGGAGCAATCATATGAAAGGAAGAGGGATTGGAAAATTACTTTTTACAGGCTGTATTCTAATATTATCTGTTTTCTTACCAGGGTGTAGTTCTTCAAAGAACAATTCTGTAACAGAAATTGAAATTGTGCAATATAAGCCTGAAGCTTCTAACTATTTCAAAATGGTTGAAAAAGCATTTAATGAAACACATGATAACATACACCTGACAATTAATTCACCAAATGATGCTGCCGCAATTCTAAGAACACGTTTTATACGTGAAGATTATCCAGATATTGTTGGCATTGGTGGTGACATTGAGTATTCTTATTATGTAGATGCACAGATACTTGCTGACGTTTCTAATTATAAAGGATTATCTGATATTAAACAGGTATACAGGGATATTGATGAATCTCTGGAATTGGTGCCAACAGATGGAACATTTGCTGTCCCATATATGGCAAATGCAGCAGGTATCCTGTATAACAAGAACTTATTTGAACAGAATGGATGGAAAATACCAACTAACTGGAATGAACTTATAACACTTTGTGAGGAAATTAAAAAAACAGACATACTTCCATTCTATTTTGGCTTTAAAGATACATGGAGCTGCCTTGCACCATGGAACGCAATAGCAGTTGGTCTTACAGAAACTGATACTGTGAAAAAAGTAAATAAAGGTGAGACTACTTTTACAAAAGAATATGCAGAAACAGCAGAAAAGTATTTAAACTTGCTGCAGTATGGCCCTGATTCTCCATTTGCATATAGTTATAATGACGCATGTACAGCATTTGCAAGAGGTGAATCTGCAATGTATCCTATTGGCAGTTATGCAGTGCCACAGATACTTTCTGTAAACCCTGATATGAATATTGATTCCTTTGTAATGCCTGCTAGTGACAGCTCCGATGGCAATACACTTAATTCAGGCATTGACCTGCAGTTTTGTATAACAGAAGCATGTGAAAACAAAGAAGCAGCTTACGAAGTCCTTGATTTCCTTTTTGCGGATGAAAATATCCAGGCATATGCCGATGCACAGAATGCAATTCCATGCAAAGAAGGGGATTTTAAACTTGCATCAATGTTAGATGGTATGAAAGAGTATATTGAAGCAGGAAAAATGGCAGATTTCCATGACCATTATTACCCAACTGAGATGTCTGCTGATGCTTTGTTACAGACATTCCTTATTGAAAAGGATGTAAATGGTTTTCTTAAAACATTTGATAAAAACTGGCAACGCTATAACCGTGATATTATCCGTAAAGTAAGGGAATATGAGGAAAACAATTCAAATTGAAAAGGGGGAATTTAGATGAAAAATGACAGGAAACGTACTTATCTGCTAATTACTATTCCTATATTAGCACTCTTTATTACATTTAATACAATTCCGCTGCTTAGGGGTGTAGTTTACAGCTTCACCAATTTCAGGGGATTTGGTAATTATGAATGGGTAGGACTTAGAAATTATATTGATTTATTTTCTGATGCAAGAGTAGGAAGTTCATATATATTTACCATCAAACTTGCAGTTGTTACAACAATAGTAGTGAATGTAATTAGTATTATACTTGCACTTGCATTAAATAGCAAAATCCGCGCAAAAGGCTTTTTCCGTGGAGCGTATTTCCTTCCTAATGTACTTGGGGCACTGGTTGTTGGTTATATTTTTAACTACTTTTTTACATACCTTGTTCCAGCATTAGCTGATATGGCAGGTATTGAATCTTTAAACTCAAGTATCCTTGCTAGTAAAAATACAGCATGGATTGGCATTATGATAGTTTGTGCCTGGCAGGCAGTGGCAATGAATACTATTATTTATATATCAGGTCTCCAGACTGTGCCAGAAGATGTATATGAAGCTGGTTCACTGGATGGAGCAACTGGATGGAAGAAATTCTGGAAACTTACATTTCCATTAATTATTCCTTTCTTCAGTATTAATATGGTACTTTGTGTTAAAAACTTTTTAATGGTATTTGACCAGATTATGGCACTTACAAAAGGCGGTCCTGCACAAAGCACAGAATCAATCTCATACCTTATTTACAACAATGGTATGAAAGGCGGACAGTTTGGTTTCCAGAGTGCCAATGCTGTAATGTTTTTTATAGTAATTGTAATTATTTCTGTTGCACAGATGAAATTTTCTGGTAAAAAGGAGGAGCAGTTATGATAAAACGAAAATTAAATCCATCATTGCTTCCTATGATATTATTAATCCTTGGGCTGTCAACTATTGCTTTTCCTTTGTATATGACAATAGTAATTGCTTTTAAACAGCCTTCTGAAATGTCCAATACAATAAGCGGCATATTATCACTGCCTAAACACTGGAGTTTCTCCAATTTCAGTGAAGCAATGGAAGTTACTGATTTCTGGCGTTCACTAGGATACAGCCTTTTAATTACACTGGTTACAGTTGTATTATCAATAGTTATACATTCCATGATTGGCTATGTACTTGGAAGAAATAAAAACCACAATAAATTTTATGGGTTTGTATATCTTTTTATAGTAAGCGGCATGTTTGTACCATTTGCTATACTTATGATGCCACTTGCAAAAGAAACCGCAGAACTTGGACTTGCAAACTGGTTTGGTGTAATACTTCTTTATGTAGTATTCTACATGCCAATGAACATTATGCTTTATTCAGGATATCTTGTAAATATCCCACTGGCACTAGAAGAAGCAGCAAGGGTAGATGGTGCTTCCACATGGAGGACATACTGGAAAGTTATATTCCCGCTTATGAAACCAATGCATGCAACTGTTGCTGTAATAACAGCACTAGCTGTCTGGAATGATGTAATGACACCACTTGTTATTATGGCAGGTTCTGGGGTAAATACATTGCCACTTGCACAGATGAATTTCCAGTCACAGTTTGGAACTAACTATAACCTTGCATTTGCATCATATTTACTTTCATTAATACCAATACTTGTTTTCTATATAATTTGCCAGAAACAGATTATAAATGGTGTTGTTAATGGCGCAGTAAAATAATTAATACAGAGGTGGACTATGGCAGTTATTTATAACAAAGAGAAAAATCTTTTCACTTTACAAACTAAGAATACTACTTACCAGATGAAAGCAGACCAGCTTGGTTATCTGTTACATCTATATTATGGAAAAAAGGTGGACCAGGATATGGACTATCTGCTTACTTACGCAGACAGGGGATTTTCTGGAAACCCGGCAGAGATGGCAGATAACCGCACATATTCTTTAGATACCTTGCCACAGGAATACCCCGTACTTGGAACTGGTGATAACCGCAGCACAGCACTGGTAATCCGCAATGCGGATTATAGTGAGTGCTGTGATTTAAGATATGTATCACATGAAATAATAAAAGGTAAATACAAATTAGACGGGCTTCCTGCTGTTTACGCCAATGATAAAGAAGCAGAAACTCTTTCAATTATCCTTAAAGATAATTCAAATGGGGCACAAGTAAAACTTCTCTACGGAATATTAGAGGAAGAAGATATTATTACAAGAAGTGCTATTATTACAAACAGTGGCCAGGAAAACCTGGTAATAGAAAAAGCAGCTTCTGCATGTCTTGATTTCCTTGCAGGTGACTATGAACTCATACATTTCCATGGCAGGCATACTATGGAACGCAACATGGAGCGTATTCCTGTTTCACATACAGAGATTAAAGTTGAAAGCCGCAGAGGAGCTTCAAGCCACCAGCACAACCCTGGTGTAATCCTTGCAGAACATAACACAACCGAAGATTACGGAAACTGTTATGGCATGCTATTTGTATACAGTGGTAATTTTATGTGTGAGTCAGGCAAAGACCAGTTTGACCAGACCAGGCTTGTAATGGGCCTGCAAAGTGAACAGTTCCATTACAGATTAAAGCATGGCCAGTCACTTATTGTACCTGAAACAATCCTAAGTTTCTCAGACAAAGGTTTTTCTGGCTTATCACTTAAATACCATGACTGTATACGCCGCCATATCTGCCGTGGAAAATATGCAAACAGCCCAAGACCAGTGCTTCTTAACAGCTGGGAAGCTGCCTATTTTGATTTTAATGGAAATACTATAATTAATCTTGCAAAAGAAGCAGCAGACCTTGGAATTGACCTTGTAGTTATGGATGATGGCTGGTTTGGAAACCGGGACAGTGATAATTCAGGGCTTGGAGACTGGATTGTAAATGAACAAAAACTTGGATGTTCCCTTAATGAACTGGTGAAATGTGTAAATAAACAGGGCGTAAAATTTGGTATCTGGATTGAACCAGAGATGGTTTCAGAAGACAGTAATCTTTACAGGGAACATCCTGACTTTGTATTACAAATTCCAGGACGCCAGCCAATACGTTCAAGAAACCAGCTTGTATTAGACTTTTCCAGGGAAGAAGTAAGGGAAAATATATTTAAACAAATATGTAGTGTACTTGACCAGGCAAATATTGAATATATCAAATGGGATATGAACCGGAACCTTACAGAATTATATTCAAATAAAAATTTTCCAGGATGTGTTGCATATAATTATGTACTTGGTGTATATGATTTCCTTGAAAAATTGTTAAACCGCTATCCAGGACTGCTAATTGAAGGATGCTGTGGCGGTGGCGGAAGGTTTGATGCTGGCATGTTATACTATACACCACAAATCTGGTGCAGTGATAACACTGATGCCATTGACCGTTTAAAAATACAGTATGGCACTTCATTCTTTTACCCGGTTTCCACATCTGGTTCACATGTATCTGCAGTGCCAAACCACCAGACAGGACGGATTACAAGCCTGCATACAAGAGGGGTAGTTGCAATGTCTGGAATATTTGGATATGAACTTGATCCTGGAAAGCTTTCAGATGAAGAAAAAGAAGAAACCAGACAACAGATAAAAACATATAAAAAATATGCAGGTCTTATACAATCTGGTGATTACTACCGCTTATCAGACCCATTTAAAGATATATATACGGCATGGGAAAATATTTCAAAAGATGGCACACAGGTAATATTAAGTATTGTTATTAATGAAATCCATGGAAATATGCCAGTATACTATGTAAAATTAAAAGGCCTTAAAGCAAATACTATATACAAAGACATAGAAAGTGATATATGTTACCAGGGTACAGCTCTTATGGAAGCAGGACTTCCTATAAGATGTGGGCTTGGTGAGTACAACTCTTACCAGATAATATTAAATGCAGAAAAATAAATTAAGAAAGGATAAAAACAAGCATTTCTGCTTGAGTCTTGGTGCAGATTATGAACCATAATTATGGATATATTAGTACAGACAGGAAAATCCATGAAAAACTACAAAACTTATTTCCATGGCAGCCTCCAGAAATAAAAGGAAATATACCACAAGGTGATATGCCAGGAGACCAGGCACAAGGTTTTGGAGACCTTGGTCCAAAGGCAGAAACTATTTTCCCAGAACTTGCCAGGCTGCTGCAAGAAACAATAAACAACAGCCAGTATGAAAGAGCTGTAGTTTCTGTATGTGGAGGCTCTGGTACTGGCAAAACAGGAATTGCATCACTATTATCTTATTACTTAAACCAGGCTGGAATTGGCAGTTATACACTTTCTGGTGACAATTACCCACACCGTATACCAATTTATAATGATGCTGAACGCTTAAGGGTATTCCGCAGGGCAGCACTTCATGGAATAATTGACGCAGGCCAGTATACCCCTGAAAGATTTACGCAAATAAAAATATGGCAGGAACATAATATAGATGCTGATATATCATATGCCATAAAAAATCCATGGTTTAAACCATATATAGAATCAGGACGTGAAGGCTTAAGGAAATATCTTGGAACAAGCAAAGAAATTGATTTTAAAGAAATTTCTTCTATTACAGAAGCTTTTAAAAACGGGGCTGACGCTATATGGCTAAAGAGAATGGGACGTACCAGCAGTGAATTGTGGTATGATAAAACCAGTTTTGAAAAAACCAATATACTTATAATAGAATGGACACATGGCAACAGTGATTATTTAAAAGGTGTTGATATTCCAATTTTCCTAAACAGTACACCAAAAGAAACTCTGGAATATAGAAAAATGCGTGGCAGGGATGGCAATACTGACAGCCCGTTTACAACAATGGTACTTGGAATAGAACAGGAACTGTTACACCAGCAGGCACATAAAGCAAAAATTATCCTTTCCAAAAATGGAAAGCTCTTATCATACAAAGAATATCTGGAATTACTCCAGAGTGAACAGGAAGGAGGCACAGAAAATGAGTGACGGGCCAATGTTTAATGCCTATCCTGACAGCCTTGGCGGAAAATTAAGTGATATAGTTTCTATTTTAGAGAAACCGGAATTTAAAGATGTATTCCAGTCATTTTATATTCTGCCAAGTATATACCAGTCAGATTTAGACAGGGGATTTTCTGTAACCAGTTATAATATTAATGAAAATCTAGGAGATATAAAAGATTTAGAAAATATTAAAAACCTTGGAATAGATTTAAAACTTGATTTTATATTAAACCATTTATCTGTACAATCCATGCAGTTCCAGGATATAATTAAAAATGGAGAAGCTTCTGTTTACAAAGATTTCTTTATTAACTGGAACAAATTCTGGGAAGGTCTTGGGGAAATGTCAGAAGAAGGTTATATTATTCCACATGAAGAATTAATTAAAGATATGTTCTTCCGTAAACCAGGGCTTCCTATACTTATGACAAGATTTCCAGATGGCAGGGAAGTTCCATACTGGAATACATTTTACCAGGAGGTAAAATACCAGCACATTAATATACAAGATATAATGACAGAAACAGGGCTGCCAGAAACCAAAGCACAAAACCTGGCAGATTTTATAAATGGACAACTAGATAGTGGAAAGAAACCTGGCAGCATTTCTTTTGAAGGATATAATGAATATAAAGATATTATCATAGAACTACTTGAATCTGGAAGAAATTATCTTGGACAGATGGACTTAAATATAAAGTCTCCTCTTGTATGGGAACACTACAAGGAAACTTTAAAGAAACTTGCAAGCTATGGAGCGAAAATTGTACGTCTTGATGCATTTGCATATGCCCCCAAAGAACCAGGCAGGAAAAACTTTCTAAACGAACCAGAAACATGGGATTTACTAGAACAGATACAAAACCTGGCAGACCAGTATAATATTACATTGCTTCCAGAAATACATGCAAGTTATAGTGAAAAAATATATGAACTTCTTGCTGCTAAAGGCTATATGTCTTATGATTTCTTTCTGCCAGGACTTATAATATATGCAACTGAACATAAAAACGGGGATGTGCTTGTAAGATGGGCAGAAGAACTGGTTTCTAAAAAAATCCGTACAGTTAATATGTTAGGCTGCCATGACGGAATTCCTCTTCTGGATTTAAAAGGATTTCTTCCAGATGAAGAAATTGAAGAATTAATTGGTATCCTTACAAAGCGTGGAGGATATGTTAAAAACCTGCATGGACAGAAAAATATGTATTACCAGGTTAATGCCACATACTATAGTGCACTTGGGGAAGATAAGCAAAAAATGCTTTTTGCAAGGGCATTACAGATATTTATGCCAGGTAAGCCACAAGTATGGTACCTTGATTTATTTGCTGGCAAAAATGACTATGAAGCTGTTAAAAAAGCTGGTTCTGGCGGACATAAGGAAATTAACCGTACTAACCTTACCCTGTGCCAGACAGAAGAAGCTATAAACCAGGATATTGTACAAAAGCAGCTTGAACTGCTACGTTTCAGGAATACCTGTCCTGCGTTTGGGTTTGATGCAGAACTTGAAATACAAGGGCAAGGAAGCTCTATAATGTTTAAATGGAATAAAAATGGGACTGAAACTACACTGGATGCTGATTTCACATCCTTTAAATTTGAAATAACCTGCAAAACACTAGACAAAACATGGATAGTAGCTACATGTTAAATACTTTACAAATTATATGGCTCTGGCAATTCTAAAATTCCACTTCCTTTCCAAACCATATTAATTGTTTATCCATCCCAGTCTGGATTATAAAAGTGTATAATTTTCTAAAATTTATAATTGTTATAATGTAGTATTTATGATATTGTATTAAATAAGAAATAAACACCCCGTTGCAGGCTTATTATAAACCTTCACTTTGCCTTCACGGAAATAACCAGCACAAGATATAGATAAATAGTGAAAGAAAAAAGAGGAAAGGATAAAATGCAGACACACATTTTATTTTCTGTGTTTGCACCTCAAATAAAAAACCAATATTTTACTTGAGGCTTGGTGCCAATTTATGGCTAAAAATACTACAATCGGAATATGTGTGACAAGTATTCACAGACCTTCTATCCACAGGACTCTAAGGGCTCTTGCCACAGAAGCAAGGAAACGCGGTTATTATCTCCAGATTTTTGCACCACTTTCAGACTTATATCAAAAGACTAAAGATGATGCCGCCCAGAAACGTATCTATAATTTTGTAGATTTTAATAAAATATGCTGTCTTATATTATTTACAGAAATGATAAAGGATGCACCAGTCAAGAAAGAACTTTATATGCGTGCAATGTCTGCTGATGTTCCTGTTATTTCAATAAAACAGCCTCTTAGCGGAAGCTGTAATATTAAATATGATTCTGAGACAGCACTTGCAAACATTATACGCCATGTTATAGAAGTACATGGGTGCCATAAAATTAATTTTATGGCTGGCCCGCATGATAATGATGTTTCAATAGAACGGATAAACACTTACAAAAGCGTACTTAATGAATATGGAATACCTGTAGAAGAACAGCGTATAGGATATGGTGATTTCTGGTCAGCACCTGCAATAAGGGAAACTAAAAGATTCTTAGAATCAGAAGACGGGCTTCCTGATGCCATTGTATGTGCCAATGACTCTATGGCTATCGCTGTAAGTGACTATCTTCTTAAACTTAAAAAAAGAATACCAGAAGATATCATTGTAACAGGTCTTGGCGGAATACTTGAAAGAGAATACCATATACCACTTCTCACAAGCGCCATTTATGACCCTGTATTAAGCAGTGAATGTATATTAGACACAATGGAGAAACTTCTTGAAGGTAAACTTTTATACAATAAAACTGTAGTAATTCCATGTAAACCAGTATATGCGGAATCATGTGGATGTGTTAAAAGTGATAAACGCAAGAATGACCACAAACTTGAGGCATTGTTTGTAAATTCCGAAAATGAACATAACTATAACCATGCAATACATGAATTTAATTCACATATTAATATAAACTGTGCATTAGAAACCCTGGCAAGGCTTTTACCAGATTATTTATGGGGTCCAGGTATATCTTCGCTTAATTTATATATAGAATCAACTTTGGCTTCTCCAGAGGATTTTGAATACGATAATATAAAAGAACCACACCTGATTCTTTTAAACCAGATTTCTGATAAGGAATGTCTTACACCACTGCTGCCTGTACAGTATAATGTTGTTTTTGATAAAGACCATGAAGTTAATAAAAACTTTACACATATGCTGATTATTCCGCTTAATGTAATGGATGAAAATCTTGGCATTATAACTATTGATTATAACGATGGACACATCTACCATGAATGTCTTTATGAGTTTATTGTAACTCTGGACAATATCCTTGGCACTATCAAAAACAAAATGGAACTTGTTAAGATTAACAAACAGCTTAACACCCTGTCAGAGCAGACGATACAGTCACTTACTGAAATTGTTGAAGCCAAATCAGAATTTACTGGGCTTCATGTAAAAAGGGTCTCTGAATATACAAGGGTACTTGCAGAAGCTATGGGTTATACCCCTGAAGAAGTTGATACAATACGCATAGCATCAATGATGCATGATATTGGCAAATTAAACCTGCCATCTTCTATTATTGAAAAACCTGGAAAACTTACAGATGAAGAATTTGAAATAATTAAAACACATGTAACAGAAGGTGAGAAACTTCTCCATAACTGTCCAGGTAAAATTATGGAAATTGCAAGGATAATTGCATTACAACACCACGAAAAATGGAATGGCAAAGGCTACCTTGGCCTTAAAGAAACAGAAATAGCACTAGAAAGCCGTATTGTTGCCCTGGCAGATGTATTTGATGCACTTGTAAGCAAACGTCCTTATAAAGAAGCATTTTCAGACCATATGGCTTATGATATTATCACTAAAGACAGTGGAAGCCACTTTGACCCAGATGTAGTAAGGGCATTTGTTAAAAACTATTACCAGTTTATTAGCATACATGCAAAATATAATGATATGTGAAATTAATTTAATTCCCTCTTGGATGCAATGTCATTTAGTTAAGCAGAACCTCTGTAAATGACAGACAAAAAACAGTTTTTTAAGTATACAGCACCTGCTTTATCACCCTATATTACATATCTGGTAATATAGGGTAATATATTAATTATTGCCTGTAAATACCTTCTCTAGTTTATCAAGGCCAAGTTCCTCTTCAGGATTAAAAAGCCCAGAAACCCCATATTCTATAATTGATTGTGCAAAACCCCTCACTTCAGGATAATCTGCTATTTCACTTAACCTGCTTGTACATACTAAGAGCTTTCCATTACCAGCTTTACCTTCAAAAAGTATTCCAAGCTTATGGTTTCTCTCAAAATTATCAATCATCTGTATAATTGGTTTATAACCTTTATCTGTCACATTATCAAGAATTACACATCTGGAATGTGATACTATTTTATACCACTGTGGCGTTGCATACATATATGATGGAAAACTAAAAAGTGCATTATGCTTATTCTGTATAAGAAGCCCCATTGTGCCAACAGCAACTGGCTTCTTCATCCATTCACATATATCACGGAACATAGGATAACACCAGAAATCTGTACAATAAAAACCTTCTATGCTTCCACTAATTTCTTCTGGAAGATACAGCACATTCTTTCCCTCTTCTAGCAACTTCCTTGCATCCCTGAAAACATTTGTAATATACAGATGTTCTTTTCCCTTACTTACTACAGTGCCATTACTTATATCTGGCATAACTATGCCAGAACTATAACAATATATCTCATAGCTGTTGTGCATATCTGTTCCTGGCACAGAAAGCTTAAGTGTATATACTACTGTTTCTGTAGACATTGGCATTTTAAACGAAATATCCCCTAATTCCACAAACCCATATGCACCCTCTGGAACTGGCACCTTTTCTGATATAATTGTACTTCCATTATATATAAGTTCTACTCTGGTTTCCTTATTAACAAGCTTTTCAGGATTATAATAACGCATTGCAAGCTTCATTTTAAACTCTTCGCCTGATGTATAAATATATTTATCAAATTCTGCAAGGAGTATAGCATCAGAACAATATCCTGCCCATTCCTCCTGGGTAACAAGCCCTTTAGAATCCATAAATGCGTCAAGTATCCCTACAAGTGCTGTTCCCTGTCCTGGGAAATCTTGTATATCAAGTATCTGGTAACCTGCTATAAGACGGCTTCTTGCTGCTGCTTCCAATTCTTCCTTATAACATTGTACAGAAAGCTTTCCACTTGCATAAAAGAAGTCATATGCCTGGTCTCCCATGCCTTTCTCTTCAAGCCTTTCCCTGAACACCTCAAAGTTACGTGCTTTTAATACTCCTGTATATTTATCTATCTCCCGGAAATCAGGATATATTGCATACTGGCCTATCTCATGTGTAACTACTGGTATCTCTGGAACCAGCATACCGCCTGCATCTGCTGCTTTTACTTTCTTAACACCTGTGCCATACTGTATCTCTATCTCTTCTTCACCTGCATCAGCAGCACTTTCAGCACTAGAAGGATGTATAATAAAATCATAATTATGGCAGGCAGATGGTTCATCAGTCTGTATATGGCCAAGTGGTGCATCACACATTCCATAAGACCCTCTTATAAGACGGTTCTTACTTAAACGTACCCCTACAAAAAAATCATCCTCTGGAAGGATTACAGGCGTATGCTGGAAATTATTAGAACCCTGTGTATAAAGATGCCTGCTGTCAGCATCCTTATATCCCCTGATTATTGTAGCCATGCGTTCTTTACTTCCCCAAAGTTCATTACCAAGTGACATCATACAATATGATGCATGGTTTCCATATGTGTCAAGCATCCTAAAACCTTCATCTATAAGATACTGCTGCTCTTCTTCATTATGCCCGTCATCACCTGGTGCTGTCATAGTACCCCAGAACGGAAGCTGTGGCTCCATATAAATGCCCATCAGGTCTGCCGCTGTAAATGCTGCTTCTGGAGGGCAGCAGGTATGGTAACGGTAATGGTTAATACCATAAGACTTTGCAATCTTAAATACATTTATCCACTCTTCCACATCTGTTGGAAATGCACCTGTCAATGGAAATACAAGACCATCATGTTTTCCACGCAGGAATACAGGAGTACCATTTATACAAAATTCCATGCCCCTGGCTGAGAATTCCCTAAGCCCGGATATAGTAGAAGTTTTTTCGCCTGTCCCTTCTATCTCCAATGTAAGGCGGTATATAACAGGATTATATTCACTCCATAACTGGGCATCCTCACCAAGGAAATATTCATATTCATATACAGACGTGCCAGCAGGAAAAGGAATATTTTCTATATGTTTATCTGTTGCCTTTCCTGTATCTCCATTAATATCACAAAGCATTGCCATAGTATTTACAGGAAACTCTGTATCACTGTCTGTATCATTTACTGTAGTTACTTTTAGCTTTACACTTTTTTTATTAATATCAGGATAAGTCTTAATATCTGATATATAAATACTATTATAAATATCCAGTGAAATATTTCCAATAATTCCATTCCAATTAGTTTGTGTATCAGGTGATGTAAGATGACCTCCTTTAGTTGGATAATCTGTGTTTGATACAAGTACTGACAGCCTGAAATCCTTATTTTTAATATACTTTGACAAATTATACTTATGTGGTGCTGCCAGGCTGTCCATGCTTCCAGCCAGTTCATTGTCAACCCACACTTTTGTAAGCCTTGTCCTTTCAAGGTTTAAAAAAATATTTTTCCCCATATCTTCATTGTCAAGTGATATTTCTTTAGAATACCATGCATAACCTTCAAATAAATATGGGTCTGTAAGGAACCCCGTTTCCCTTACATCCAGAGCTTTCCCCTTCTTTGCCATGGAAGTAGTACCTGGAAGGGCAATAGTACCATCTGGTACTATTTTATAAAACTCTTTCCTGATACCCTCCTTTGCCGCATCAAGGGTAAAATTCCAAATTCCTGATAAATCAATTCTTTTAACCATATAAATCCTCCATACCGCCTCTTGTGGCTAGACAGCAAAGACTGGAACGTATTCCAGATTGTAGTTTTTGCTATACCATAATCATTTTCCAGACTGCCTTCCCCATTCTGTTTATTTTATTATATAAAGGAACAACATTATATTTTACACCAAATACCAGGTATTAAAAACATCCTGTACCTTATATACAATGTTAATATTATACAAGCTATAAAAAATACTTTCAATCTACTATACACAATTTTTAGTAAAAACAATGGAAAAGTTGCATATAAGACAGATATATTGTATACTAAATAGCAGGCAGATTATTAATTTATTCATAAGATGATATAATGAGGTAATAATGAAAGAAAAAGAGTGGCAGAAATTTGCAGTACAAAGCGTTACACTTCTTGCTGTTGTACTTATAATATCTTTCTTCTTTATGGAAGATATTATGAAAGATAATGGGACAAATGGTACAGCAGCCACAAAGAATATGAAAACTTTACAGGAATTAAATGCTGTCCCTTCATATGAGACTTCTGTACTTTCTGATGAAGCACATGTAAAAAAAAGAAGCAATACATACATCCAGATACCAAAATCTGCTGTTACAACAGGAGCAGCAGTATATATGACAAATGACTATATGGACTCTTCCATCAGAATTGTAATTAATGGCAGAAAAGACAATGTGTTTACAACAGAAAATATAATAAGGTATAATAATGGTAAAAAATATTCTGGAAAGATAAAACCTGGCAATAAAAAGGATATTTTAGGCCAGCTGGATATTTCAGTATCCAGGCTGAAAAACAAAAAATATAGAATAAATATAGATATTAAAACCAGGAAACTATATGAACCTGTATTGTATGAAACATATGATGCATATTATATATCGCTTGCAATACCACGTAATATATATGATAAAATAGTAGTTATTGATGCTGGACATGGTGGTATAGACGAAGGTACTGTCTCTGCTGATGGCAAATACTATGAAAAAGATTATACATTGTTTATACTGCACGAATTAAAAGATATCCTTGACAATTCGGATATTAAAGCTTATTATACACGTCTTGATGATATACGTGTAAGCAAGCCTGATAGAATAAGACTTGCCAATAAGCTTAAAGCAGACTTGCTTATAAGCATACATTGTAATGCATCTGATGCTGGTGACAATACAGCTTATGGTGTAGAAGCATTATATTCCAGGCAAAAACCTGCTGGCTCAAAGCTAAACAACAGGAAACTTGCAGAAACCATTATGGAAAATGTTGCTGATAATGTAAATAACAGGAAACGTGGTGTTATCAGAAGAGAACATTTATACCTTCTGCATCATTCAGATGTGCCAGCTACTATTATTGAAATTGGATATATGTCTAATAAATCGGATTTAAAATATATAAAGAGAAAAAGCGGACAAAAGAAAATTGCAGAAGGAATATATAATGGAATAATGGAGGCATTGGAATGAAAACTATTATTGTAGCTACCCACAATGAAGATAAAATGAAAGAAATAAGAGAAATCCTTGCGGGAGATGGTATAGAATATATATCACTAAATAATGCGGATATGCCAGACACTGAAATCATAGAAAATGGCACTACTTTTGAAGAAAATGCAATAATAAAAGCTAGAACCATATCAAAAGCCACTGGACAAATGGTACTTGCAGATGATTCGGGGCTTGAAATTGACTATCTTGGCAAGGCACCAGGTGTTTATTCTGCAAGATACCTAGGTGAAGACACACCTTATACAGTTAAGAATAATTATATAATAGACCAGTTAAAAGATGCCAAAGGCAAAGAAAGAAGTGCAAGGTTTGTGTGTGTTGTTGCATGTGCATTTCCAGATGGCAGGACTATTACTGCAAGAGGAACAATAGAAGGCCAGATAGCATATGAAGAAAATGGCGGAAATGGATTTGGCTATGACCCTGTATTCTATCTTCCAGAAAGAGGCTGTACAACAGCACAGCTTGAACCAGAAGAAAAGAACAAAATAAGCCACAGAGGCCAGGCATTAAGAAAAATGTATGAAATTCTTAAAAAGGAGAATGTAATATAAATGCCAATGAAAATATTAGTAGTAAGTGACACTCATGGAAACAATACAAATCTTAGGAAAGCTATTGCAAATATGGGTAACAGCCTTGATTTAATGGTACATCTTGGTGATTTTATGTGCAGCACTGATATAATAAAAGAACTTGCAGGATGTCCTGTTGAAATGGTTAAAGGAAACTGTGATTCCTTTTGCAATCTACAATCTGCTGCACTTATAGAAATTGCAGGGCATAAGGCATTTATTACACATGGACATATATATGGCGGTAAATGGGGCATCAGTACCATGAAAGATATTGCACTTGAAAATGGTGCAGAAATTATTATGTTTGGTCATACACATGAACCAATTATTGAAAAATACCCTGGCATAACAGTAATTAACCCTGGCAGCCTTTCAAGACCAAGGCAGGACGGGCACAGACCTACATATATTGTTATGACTGTTGAAGACAATGGAAACACAGATTTTTCTATTGTAACTATGTAATAAATATTAATAGATTAGAACTTTTATAATATATTAATGGAAGGTTGGTAAATATGCAGCTGACAGATAAAGAATTTTCATGGATAGTATCATATGTACATAAAAGATACGGAATTAATTTGTCACAAAAAAGAGTATTAATAGCAGGAAGGCTTGAAAATTACCTGTTAAGAAATGGCTACCAGAATTACAGTGAATATTTTACCAAAGTTGAACAGGACCCAAATGGTGAAGAAGCCACTAACATGATTAATGTACTTACAACAAACCATACATTTTTTATGAGAGAGTCCCTCCACTTTGATTATATGAAAAATGTTGCACTTCCATGGGTCAAACAGCACGCAACATCTAAAAAAGATGTAAGAATATGGTCCGCTGCTGCATCTACCGGAGAAGAGCCTTATGCTATTGCAATGGTTTTAAAAGATTTCTTTGGCCTCGATACCCAGTGGAATACACAACTTCTTGCTACAGACCTGTCCACAAGGGTACTTAACCATGCTATTGAAGGAAAATACCTGGCGGAACAGATAGCACCCCTGCCAGATAAATGGAAACGTGCACATTTTACACGTATTTCAAATGAAGAATATGAGGTTAAAAAAGAACTGAAAAAAGATGTAGTTTTCAGACAATTCAATCTTATGGATGATATTAAATTTAAAGGGCTTTTCCATATAGTTTTCTTACGTAATGTAATGATATATTTTGATGAACAAACTAAGAGAAATCTTCTGAACAGGATATATAACCATATGGAAAATGGTGGTTTTTTATTTATAGGAACTACAGAAAGTATTGATAAAACAGGTACAAATTTTAAATATGTACAGCCATCAGTTTACCGTAAATAAATTGAACCAGATTAAATTAAAGAAGGGATGTAAATAATATGAGACCTATACGAGTTTTGGTTGTTGATGATTCGGCACTGTTTAGGAATATGTTATCCCAAATCCTTGAAACAGACCCTATGATTCATGTTGTTGCTACCGCAGCAGACCCATACCAGGCAAGAGATATGATTATACGCTATGAACCGGATGTTATGACACTTGATGTTGAAATGCCACGTATGAATGGTATAGAATTTCTTAAAAGGCTTATGCCACAGCATCCTATACCTACAGTAATGATTAGTTCCCTTAACTCAGCAGTTTTTGATGCAATGGCAAATGGTGCAGTTGACTTTGTAGACAAACCAGCCAATACAAGCCAGGAAAACCTGGCTGCCTGGATACAAAATGAACTTATAACCAAAATCAAGATTGCATCTACTGTAAAAGTCGGCAAGTATAAGGCAGCAGAAGAATTTAAAGTTAACTCCACTGGACGTACATACCCTAATAAAGTAGTAGCAATAGGTGCATCAACAGGTGGTACAGAAGCTATTTTTGATGTAGTAAAGAAATTTAATGTTGACATACCTGGAACTGTGATTGTGCAGCATATGCCTCCAGGATTTACTAAAATGTATGCTGAAAGGCTTAATAACCAATGCAGGGTTGCAGTTAAAGAAGCAGAAAATGGCGATGTCCTTGAAAGAGGAAAAGTCCTGGTTGCTGCTGGTGACAAACATATGAGGCTTATACGTTCAGGCAATATATACAGGGTAGAATGTAAGGAAGGCGAAAGGGTTAACGGCCACTGCCCTTCTGTAGATGTATTATTTAAGTCTGTTGCATCTGCTGCTGCAAGCAATGCTGTTGGTGTAATACTTACAGGAATGGGTGGGGATGGTGCCTTAGGTATGCTTTCAATGCGCAAAGCAGGTGCACATACAATAGGGCAGGATGAAAAGAGCTGTGTAGTTTATGGCATGCCGAAAGTAGCATATGATTTAGGTGCTGTTGAATTCCAGGTACCACTGGAAAATGTTGCGGCTAAGGTATATAATATACTTAATTCAATGCCTTAATTAATTATTATAGATGTATTACCATGTTTATTTATATATGGTGGAATGGAGGATATTATGAGGATACTTATTGCAGAGGATGATTTTGCCAGCAGGAAATTTATGTTAAAATTTTTATCCCAGTTTGGGGAATGTGATGTTACAGTTGATGGTATGGAAGCCGTAGATGCCTTTCTTATGGCACTTGATGCAGATACCCCATATGACCTGGTATGCCTTGATATTATGATGCCAGCTCTTGACGGATACCAGGCATTAAAAGCAATCAGGAATATTGAACAGGAAAGAAAAATTCCAGAAGAAGAACAAGCTAAAATTATTATGACAACAGCCCTTAATGAAAGCACCAATGTAAACAGGGCATTTGACCTTGGATGTGTTGGGTATGCTGGAAAACCTATAGACCAGGCGAAATTTGAAACAGTTTTAAAGAAACTTGAATTAATACCATAAGAAAAAGAGTTAAGAAAGGAGTTAGAGATGGCTGACGATATAATTACTGATGGTATGCTGGATATGTTTATATTTGAGACCGAACAAGGTCTTGAAAACCTTCAGAACATTTGTCTTGATAGTAAAGATATAGGAGAATTTGACGAAGACAATGTAAATGAAATCTTCCGTATTATGCATACTATAAAAGGTGCTTCCGCTGTAATGATGTACCAGAATATTGCTACATTATCACATAAGCTTGAAGACGTATTTTATTTTATAAGGGAAAATAATCCAGAAAATGTACCTCACGAAGAGTTAGTTGATGATGTTCTTGAAGTATCAGATTTTATAACCAATGAGCTTGAGAAAATCAAAGAAGGTTCAGAATCTGACGGGGATTCAACTGGACTTATAGAAATATTAGATGTATTCCTTAAAAAAATACAAAATGTAACTACAGGTGAAAATGTGCAGCCTATACAAGAAAGGCCACTACAGGAGAAACCACATTTCTATATAGCACCTGTTGCTTCTGAACACAGCAAATTCTATAATATCTTCATTACATATATGAAAGATACAGATATGGCAAATATCAGGGCATACATGGCTATTAATTCTCTTAAAGGAATTGCAGAAGATATACTTTTTACCCCAGATGATATTATTGCTAATCCTGCCAGTTCAGATGTAATCCATGAATTTGGCTTTAAAATTGCCTTACAGACAACTGAAGGTCCAGACAAAATTATGGAACTTATCAATTCAAGTGCAGGCATAGAAAATGTTGAAATCAATGAGTGTACAGGTGAAGAATTCCTTGCATTCTGCGCTGAAGCAGAAACACCTGCTGTTAATCCAGATGCACAAGCAGCTCCTGCACCCGCAGCTGCCGTAAATGTACCAGCTGCTAATGCCACAGCTCCTGTAAATACACCAGCTTCACCTGCAGAAAAACCAGCTGCTAATGCCACTCCACAGCCTGCACCTGCCACAGCACAGACAGAAACTAAACCAAAGAAACCAGCAAAACGTCCTCCTGCTAAAAAAGGTGAGGCACAGAGCTTTATCAGTGTAAATATCAAGAAAATGGATTTACTTATGGACTTAATAGGTGAACTTGTAATAGCAGAAGCAACTGTATTACAAAACCCTGATTTAAAAGTTCCAGGAATTGACTTATCAAACTTCCAGAAGTCAGCAGCACAGCTTTCCAAAATCACCTCTGAACTCCAGGATGCAATTATGGCAATGCGGATGATGCCACTTAAAAACACATTCCAGAAAATGAACCGTATTGTATATGATACATCCAAAAAACTTGGAAAAGATATAGAACTTGAAGTAATTGGTGAAGATACAGAAGTTGATAAAAATATTATTGAACATATATCTGACCCTCTTATGCACCTTATAAGAAATTCTGTTGACCATGGAATTGAAAGTAATGAGAAACGTGCCGAAGCTGGAAAGACTGAAAAGGGCAAAATTGTGCTTGAAGCCAAAAATGAAGGAGGCCAGGTATGGATATCTGTTTCAGACAATGGACAGGGATTAAACCGTGAAAATATTATTGCGAAAGCAAAGTCAAACGGGCTTCTTGGCAACCGTTCTGAAAAAGATTTAACTGACAAAGAAGTATTTAACTTTATTACTCTTCCTGGATTTTCAACTAAAAAACAGGTTACAGAGTATTCTGGCCGTGGTGTTGGAATGGATGTTGTTGTTAAAAATATACAAGGTGTAGGTGGTATGCTTGATATTGAAAGTATACAGGGAGAAGGTTCTACCATGACTATGAAAATCCCTCTTACACTTGCTATAATAGACGGTATTATATTCTCAGTGGCAAGTACAAACTTTGTCGCACCTACAAACAGTGTAGCAGAATTTATAAGACTTACCAACGATAAACTTATTGTAGAACCAGATGGTGAAGAATATGTTATGATACGTGACGAATGTTACCCTCTTGTAAGGCTTAATAAATTCTACCATCTTAATGGGGCTGTTGACAATATTGAAGATGGCATAGTAGTTGTACTTACACATGAAGATAAAAATCTGGCAGTATTTGCAGATACTCTTGTAGGTGAACAGGAAATAGTAGTTAAACCTATCCCTTCATATATCAAAAAGGTAAATGGCCTGTCTGGATGTACACAGCTAGGTGATGGCAGCATAAGCCTTATTATTGATGCTGGGGCACTTGTAAGGGCATAAACCTGCATAATATTTAATTAGTATTTTTGAAAATCAAACTTCTATTTCTGTCTGGATGGAATACTATTATATATACTGTTTTATTATACAGAACTATTTAGATAAAATGCCACCAGAAACATATATGGTTTCTGGTGGCATTATTTTAACTTTATTTAAGGAAGGAAATAATATATGTTTTCAGAGCAGCAATTAAGTTGTATTGTACAACAGATTACAGAAAATTATAAAAATGAAGATATTTTTTATATAAAAAGTGGACAGTGTATGCCAGACAGGGACTGCATTATACATATAATGCTAAGACTCCGGCAAATTATGTTCCCTGGATATTTTGATGATGAATATCTTGGCAGGACTATACCTGAATATTTTGTTGGCCACAATATACTAAGGCTTTATGATGATTTATCATGCCAGATAAAATCCGCTTTTATACAAGTTTCACAAGAAAATATTCCTGAAAAAGAGATAGAACAAAAAACAAAAGAAACTTGTATAAACTTTTTCTCATCACTTGGAACTATACAAAAATACCTGGTTAAAGATGTGGAAGCAGCATATAATGGAGACCCGGCAGCAAAGACCAGACAGGAAATTATCTTTTGTTATCCTGGTCTGCTTGCAATATTTGTATACAGAATTGCACATGAACTCTATAAAATGGAAGTTCCACTTATTCCACGTATTATGTCTGAATATGCCCATAGCCATACAGGCATAGATATTAACCCTGGAGCACAAATAGGTGAATATTTCTTTATCGACCACGGAACAGGCGTAGTCATCGGTGAAACTACAATTATTGGCAATAATGTAAAAATATACCAGGGTGTTACCCTTGGTGCACTTTCAACACGCAGCGGCCAGCTTTTACGTGATATTAAAAGACATCCTACTATTGAGGATAATGTAACTATTTATTCAAGTGCATCCATACTTGGTGGTGACACTCTTGTAAGGCTTAATAAATTCTACCATCTTAATGGGGCTGTTGACAATATTGAAGATGGCATAGTAGTTGTACTTACACATGAAGATAAAAATCTGGCAGTATTTGCAGATACTCTTGTAGGTGAACAGGAAATAGTAGTTAAACCTATCCCTTCATATATCAAAAAGGTAAATGGCCTGTCTGGATGTACACAGCTAGGTGATGGCAGCATAAGCCTTATTATTGATGCTGGGGCACTTGTAAGGGCATAAACCTGCATAATATTTAATTAGTATTTTTGAAAATCAAACTTCTATTTCTGTCTGGATGGAATACTATTATATATACTGTTTTATTATACAGAACTATTTAGATAAAATGCCACCAGAAACATATATGGTTTCTGGTGGCATTATTTTAACTTTATTTAAGGAAGGAAATAATATATGTTTTCAGAGCAGCAATTAAGTTGTATTGTACAACAGATTACAGAAAATTATAAAAATGAAGATATTTTTTATATAAAAAGTGGACAGTGTATGCCAGACAGGGACTGCATTATACATATAATGCTAAGACTCCGGCAAATTATGTTCCCTGGATATTTTGATGATGAATATCTTGGCAGGACTATACCTGAATATTTTGTTGGCCACAATATACTAAGGCTTTATGATGATTTATCATGCCAGATAAAATCCGCTTTTATACAAGTTTCACAAGAAAATATTCCTGAAAAAGAGATAGAACAAAAAACAAAAGAAACTTGTATAAACTTTTTCTCATCACTTGGAACTATACAAAAATACCTGGTTAAAGATGTGGAAGCAGCATATAATGGAGACCCGGCAGCAAAGACCAGACAGGAAATTATCTTTTGTTATCCTGGTCTGCTTGCAATATTTGTATACAGAATTGCACATGAACTCTATAAAATGGAAGTTCCACTTATTCCACGTATTATGTCTGAATATGCCCATAGCCATACAGGCATAGATATTAACCCTGGAGCACAAATAGGTGAATATTTCTTTATCGACCACGGAACAGGCGTAGTCATCGGTGAAACTACAATTATTGGCAATAATGTAAAAATATACCAGGGTGTTACCCTTGGTGCACTTTCAACACGCAGCGGCCAGCTTTTACGTGATATTAAAAGACATCCTACTATTGAGGATAATGTAACTATTTATTCAAGTGCATCCATACTTGGTGGTGACACTGTTATTGGCCAGGGTTCAGTTATTGGTGGCAATGCATTTATAACGGACTCTGTACCGCCAGGAACACGTGTAAGTGTTAAAAGCCCAGAACTGGAATTTAAACCAAAAAAGGCAAGTTTGTCTATAAATGAACTTTTTGATTAAAATGTATATATTTCTTTAATTACAAGTCCAATATTACAACAATTTCCTATTAAGGTCAAGCGGATATTCGCAATCCGCTTCGCTACTTGCCCAATAACACCCCAACCTCATCGCCGCTTTGCGGCAGTCTGGCAGGAGCTTGAACTCCTGCCAGACTAAGTAAGTCCTAAACCCACCGCTTAAGAAGCGTGTATTTTAAAGGGCTTACTTAATGAGGTTAAAAAGCGGTCTGGATATAATAATTTATACCAGACCATTTATATATATTACTATTGATATCCACACAAGTAGCAAATAATTTCCATACAAGGGCACGTTTCTGTTGAATTAGAACCACCTGACAGGCTAAAAACTAAAAAACACCTGTCTTTTATTACCTGTTAGTGATAAATATGTAATATTTTTTCACATTTATTTAATTTGACATGTTAAATAAAGTCTTATATAATATTAATAAAATATGTTCACTATAGAACTGTTCAAAAGTGAAAATAAAAATAACCTAGTAATATAATTCCATTTTCTGTTTTAGAACATGGGGGTGATAATATGGACGACCATTTAGAATTACTTTTAAATGGCCAGCTATACAAAAAACTAAATGAAATTGTCTATAAACCCGTTACAAATACTTATAACCTTAGCATGTTAGAAATAAAAGTACTTTTATTCTTAAAAGAACATACTATGTATGATACTGCAAGGGATATTGTGGAAGTCCATTATCTTACCAAATCATATGTGTCTAAAGCAATTGATACCCTTATTGAAAAAGGATATCTTAAAAGAAAACAAGATACACATGACAGAAGATGCATACATCTTGAAATGCAGGAAAAAGCCCTGCCTGTAATTGATTATGTTAAAATCAAACAAAAAGAACTTCTGGAAATATTATTTAAAAACCTTACAGAAGATGAAAAACATTTAATGCGTAATATTGCAGAAAAAATAAGTAGTAATATCGCAGAAGTGTTAGAATCTTCTAGCAGTTGAAAAGTATTTAATAAATTTTAACCAGACAACTGGTTTCAGGATGTGTCTGTACACATAAATAAATTTATACCTTTTTAATTTTCTATACACATCTTGGGGTTAAAAACATTTCTAAAACAAAAAACCAGCACAGAAAGGAGATTTTAATATGCAAGAAGAAATTAAAACTGATAATTTTGAAAAATTTATGGATGATTATACCAATAAATATATACATGTATGTATAGAAAATAATTCTATTGACTCAAAATTATTTGATAAATATGGTGTAAAACGTGGACTCAGAGATAAAAATGGTAAAGGGGTTTTGTCTGGCATAACTAATATATCCCTTATTAAAGCTACAGATATGGTTGACAATCATATTGTCCCTTGTGAAGGACAGCTTTATTACAGAGGTTACAACATATATGATTTAGTAAATGGGTTCAAGAAAGATGGAAGGTTTGGCTTTGAAGAAACCGCACACCTTCTGCTTTTTGGAGACCTGCCTGGCAAATCACAGCTTGAAGAATTCCAGAAAGTCCTTGCTAAAAACAGAAGGCTTCCTACTAATTTTGTAAGGGATGTTATTATGAAAGCCCCAAGCAAAGATATTATGAATTCATTAACTAAAAGTGTACTTACCCTTTCTTCTTATGATGATAAAATATCTGATAACTCACTTGAAAATGTTATGAAACAATGTATTATGCTTATAAGTGTATTTCCTATGCTTGCAGTTTATGGCTACCATGCATACAACCATTATGAATGTGACGAAAGTTTCTATATACACAGACCTATGGACAGCCTGTCCGCAGCAGAAAATATCTTAAGAATGTTAAGACCAGATAAAAGTTATACTGATATTGAAGCAAAAGTACTTGACCTTGCACTTGTACTCCATATGGAACATGGCGGCGGCAATAACTCAACTTTTACAACAAGGGTAGTAACATCTGCTGGTTCTGATACTTATTCAGTAATAGCAGCTGCATTATCATCATTAAAAGGTCCTAAACATGGCGGTGCAAATATTAAAGTAGTTGAAATGATGCAGGATTTAAAGGAAAATGTTTCTGACACAAGTGATGAAGATGAAGTAAGGGCATATTTACACAAGCTTGTACGCCATGAGGCATTTGACAAACGTGGCCTTATATATGGAATGGGACATGCTGTCTATTCTATATCAGACCCAAGGGCACTGGCTTTTAAAAAATTTGTAGAAATGCTTGCCATTGAAAAACACCAGAAGAAAGAATTTGAACTTTATTCTATGATAGAACGCATGGCACCAGAAGTAATTGGTGAAGAATGTGCAATTTACAAAGGAGTAAGCGCTAATGTAGACTTCTATAGTGGATTTGTTTACAATATGCTTGGTATTCCAATGGAACTTTTCACCCCTATATTTGCAATGGCACGTATAGTAGGCTGGAGTGCACACCGTATTGAAGAGCTTATTAATATTGATAAAATAATAAGGCCAGCATACCAAAGCATTATGGTTCCTAAAGTATATGAATCATTAAAAGAGCGTTCAACACCAAAGATAGATACAAATTATCTGAAGGAACTGCAGCTTTCAATGAAAGAAGAGAGCTGCTAACCAGGGGAATTATTTCAAAAGTTATCTATAAAGGGAGGACTAAAATGAACCAGAATATTGATGATAATTGTATTTTCTGTAAACTTGCACATGGTAAAATTCCTACTAATTCAATTTATGAGGATGATGATTTTAAGGTTATACTTGACACATCTCCTGCTTCAAGGGGACACTCAATTATACTGCCAAAAACACATGCTGCCAATATTTTTGAACTTCCAGATGAATATTGTGAAAAAATATTTAAAGTTGCTAAAAAATGTGGCACTGCAATTAAAAATGCATTTGATTACGAAGGTTTAAATGTATTACAGAATAATGGTGAACCAGCAGGACAGACTGTATTCCATCTTCATGTACACCTTATCCCACGAAATACAGATGATGGTATTACTATAAAATATGTACCAGATAATAATATGGATGATTCAATAGCAGCAGAAACAGCAGAAAAAATTAAAGCACAAATGTAATAATTATATGTTTTTATTTTAAATATAATATTAAAAAATAACAGCCGTATTTATACGGCTGTTATTTTTATGCTTTAAATCCTCTTGCATATTCATTTGGATTCATAAATACTTCATTCAATGTCCCTCTTCCATAAGTAAGCCCCGCATATACCTGTTGCGTATTCTGCATAACTGCACTGGAATTATCCTGCTTTGCAACTTCAATAAATGACTCATGGAGCGCTCCCATAACTTTCCTTATCTCATCAAAATTAACAGGTGTCTGCCTGGTAATTGAAGTTATAATATGCCCATGTACATATTTATACAGGCTTGCAAGATTATATGAAATATCATAATGGAAATCAAGGCTTCTTTTTAATTCACAAACACAATCCTGTGCTTTCCTAAGATATTTTACGGCTTTATCTTTGTCATTTGAATTAAAAGCCTGTTCTGCCATATCAATACTATATGCAAAAAGCTCATAAATTATAGTTACAAGACCACTTTTATTTGACTGTGAAATACGTGCTGTATACTCCCTTATCTGCTCTTTATCCATAATAATACCAAGCCTTTCCATTAAATAAAGCTATATATTACATTCCCTGAAGCAGGTTCATAACTTCCTGAGGCTTGCTGTTTGCCTGTGACAACATTGTAGTTGCTGCCTGTTGGAGCACGGAAAGCTGTGTATATTGTGTCATTTCATCAGCCATATCAGTATCCATTATACGTGACATAGAATTAGTAATATTATAACTTGCCACATCAAGACTGGATACGGTACTTTCAAGACGGTTCTCATATGCACCAAGTTCTGCGCGCACTGCAGAAACTTTTGCTATTGCATCATCAACTTTTCCTATTGCAACACTTGCACTATGCTGTGAACATAAGTTAATCCTGTTCTGTCCATCTGCCTCACGCAATGCAAGAGTCCTGCATGTAACCTCTTCAAAATTCATATATAATGACTGCTTTTCATTAGCACCTATCTGCATACCCATATATCCTGCATTATATACTTCAAGCTCAACACGCTGGCCAGCTTGTGCATTTTCTGGAACTTCTATAACCATTTCAAAACCACTGTTATCTTTAATAGTAACTTTACTACCATCTGCTGATGCCTTTGCATTAGTAGAAAAAGCCAGCACTGGTGGTGTTGCAGTAGTGCTAGGAGTGACTTTTGCATCTTCTCCATTTGCTATAATTTTATTCTGTCCTGGCATTCTTAATTCTATCTGCTGGTCAAAACCTGTGGTCTTTGTTGTAAGTGTAAAATTCGATGGTGCTGTAAAGTCTACCCTGATATCCATCATGTCACATGCTTCAAAAATCTTATTGTTAACAGTAGTTACTGAATCTGTTGAATTAATCTTTATATCTGCTCCATTTATACGCATTGTACTTGAACCACTGGCAGGTATTGTAAAACTTCCTGTTACTGTTGCTGGTTCTGGAGGAGCTGTTACGGTAATATTATATTTACCGCTAGGTACACTCATGGATGTTGAAACTGCCCTTATTTCATCTACATTGCTTGTAAAAGACCTTGATGATGAACCATCAAGAAGTTTCTTGCCATTAAACTCTGTCGTGCTTGAAATACGGTCTATCTCATCAAGAAGCTGGTCAACTTCCTTCTGTGCAGAATTACGGTCATCAATAGTATATGTATCATTTGCCGCCTGAACACTCAGCTCACGTACACGTTGTAACATAGCTGTAATCTCATTTAATGCACCATCAGCTGTCTGTACAATAGACTGTCCATCCTCTGCATTCCTTGAAGCCTGGTCTAATGCCCTTATCTGGGTACGCATCTTATTTGAAATAGCCATTCCGGCAGAATCATCTGCTGCCTTTGTAATTTTATATCCTGAACTAAGCCTCTCAAGACTTGTTGCTACTCTTCTCTCATCCTTTTTTAAATTTATATTTGCTATCTGTGCTGTAATATTATGGTTTACTTTCATCTATATACCATCCTTTCGTTGTATGCTAATATATTTCTATTTTATATCTGTTATGGTTTTAAAGTTTATCTCCAGATACAAGTTTATACGGATTTTTGTTATGTTTTTATTTTATAAATTCTACTTTCATCTCTGGTTTTGTAAAACATTAATATTTTTACTTATTATACCAGAAATATATTTTACTGCAATCTTTGCTGCTTTATATAAATCTGCTGTAGGTGTATCACTGGTATCTGCCTTTTCCTTTAACATAGTATTCCTTGAAGACCCCCCTATGCTGCATGATATGTTTTTCACTGAAAAACCTGCTTCTGACAATGCCACTTCAAGCTCTTTACTGCTTTCCATTACAGTTTCATAATCTTCCCTGTTTCCACATAGCACAAGCCCTTTTAAAGCTCCTCCTGATATTCTGAACTCTGCAGATATATTTAAGTTACTTCCTGGTATATTTTCCATATCCTGGTGTGTATCAACTGATACCTGGACTTTTCCTTTGTCACCATATCCACTTAATATAGTAACATTCATATTTGTAATTGTATCACCTGTAACCACTGGTATATCATAACTTCTCCGGCCGGACAACAGACCATTTAACTGGATTCCTCTTCCAAGCATTTTAAGCTGTACCAGCTCATCAGATGAAATATCAGGTGCCGAATATGACTTTGCAAGGATTTCTTCCATATATTTCCCAGTTCTTTCACATTTCTCCTGGATACTTTCTTCTGAACCAAGTGCATCTGCCATACTATCTATAGTTTCTTCAAATTCCTGCTGTTCTTGTCTGTCTAAAACATTTCTTCTGTTATAACATTCTCTTAAAGGATTATATCCCTCTTTAAGCATATTTCCTGCTGCGTCTAAAACAGCAACTGTAACAGGTATCTGTAAACTAGAAAGATATGCTTCTGCTTCATTATTATCCTGGACTATTTCACGTACTTCTTCTGCCTGTTGTTCATAATACTCTTTCTCAAGCTTACGTCCAGCTGTTGAAGACTTCATATCCTCTGCAAATTTTTCAAGAGAAGTATTTAAAATCTTCTCCATATCACCATCAGATATTTCATTAACACCATCAGGCGTAATATTGTTTAACGCTTCTGAAACAAGGTCCTGGTAATACCTGCTGCTATCACTGTCCCTGTTATTATTATTTGTGTTATTATTAAAGCCTTCATTAATCTGTGCAGTAATTGTCTTGTTATGGTAAACCAATTCTTCCAGCCCGCCAAAATTACTGCCAGCCTCTATATTAATACCCTTGCCTTTGGAAGTCCTTACAGCAGACAGAAGGTTGCCAAGGGTCATTTCCCGCCTGCTCTGTAATACAGCCCCTATTGCTGCACCATCAGTTTTCTCTATATTATTAAGAAGCCTGTATACACCTATATAACCTTCACGTTCCTGTTCTGTTATGGCATTGCTTCTCTCTAACTGCCATAAATACCTGCTGTATTTCTCCTCTGATGAAATATCCTTGCTTTGTGCAATATCTGACAGTTCCTTTTCAAGTTCACTTATTGTCTTGTCAAGAGGGTTGCTTCCATTTCTTATAAGTTCAAGTACAACAGATGGCTTCATATTATCTATTACCTTGTTAAGCATTGAATCATACTCTTTAACAGCCTGGATACTCTCCTCTGTAATCTCCATACTATTATATCCAAGTATCCTGGCCGCTCTTTCATTAGCCTGTGTATCTTCTATGCCAAGACCTTTTAAAATATCAGGAATACTCTTAAATGCCTTCGTAATAGAATCACCATATTCTTTATTTGCTTCTGTTGAAACCTTTTCATATATTTCCATAAACTGCTGCCTTTGTGCAGTTTCACTTGCCGCTGCTGCATGAAGCCCGTTAAGTGTTATAAGGTTCAGCTGCTTAACACTGGTACCTATTACAGATGCAGGTGCATTGGCTATGTCCGCAGTTTTCTGCAATGTTTCCTGCATCAGCCCAAGTTCTTTATCTGTTATGTCACCAGATGTCCCAAAGCGTGCCTTATAATATGAATTTTCTATATCCCTTAACTCTTTAACAACATCCTCAAGAGGTGCAGTTTCAACATTTATTCCCTTTTCTGCCATTATACCAGCAGACTGTATAGTCATTTTAAGACAGATTTCTGCTATATGCCTTTTAGCAGTAACCGCCTGTATATCCTGTTCTGTCATACCATCTGTAACTACACCAGGTATAACAGTTATATTCTGGTTATTATTATTTTCATTTATCTTCTGCGCCTGCTTTATAAGTTCCAGGTTAAGCACCATCTCAGCAGCTGTACTTGTTGTATCACCTGCCATTACACTATTTCCTGCAAGGTTTACAGCAGTAATTATATCTTTGTCAGTAACAGACATAAAACTGTTAATAATATCCCTTGCAATTACAAACTGTGATGTATCAAGTAATGCCTGTTCTGCCCCGCTGCCTGCTGACATAGCCTGTATAATCTGGTTTATAACAACATCTGGAGTTATATTTTCTTTAATATCACGCAGCACTGACAGCATCTTAAGGTTATCTGCTGTCACAGGAAGCTCATTTGCCAGAAGCCATTTTGCATCCTCTGTTGCTGTCTGTTTGTCAAGTCCTGTAATATCTATAATATTATTAACCTGCCCTGAAAGTGCGTCCCACATCTCATCATCATATACAGCCCCATCAAATGCATCACTTCCAGAATACTGTCCATGATAAATATTTTCAATAGTAGGAGGCAGCCCGTTACCAATTATATATGCCCTTACATCATCTGACATATTCCCTGCCGTCTGGCTCATCTGGAACGCCGAAATAAACTTTGATATATTTTCTTCTGTAGGTGGAATATCCGCATCATGCAGAAGCTGTGCTATCTGGGCTTCGGTCTTCTGGTCCAGAAAACCGTTCTTCTGGATATTCTCAAGACCCTTCTTAAGTTGCTGGCAAAGCTCCTTATTACTCTCCTGGCAGTTCTCTTCCCACTGTTTCTGCTCTTTTACTCTCTCTATTGTACGTTCAAGGCTTGCTTCCCCAAAATCCTCTACAGCTCCTTCTTCCTTTTCAATGCTTTCATAGTCTTCTCCTGTAAGGATAGCTATGTTTTTATTTGCTTCCTGCTCTCCTGCTGCCACTTGTGCGCTTTCCTTTATATAAGCACTATGGGAAAGTGCACTCTCTGGCACTTTGGTGTTCACCATCGCTTTAGTATCACTCTGGCTGTGTATATTTCCAACCTCTTTCAGTACAATATTGTCCTTTGACACATCCATGATTTGAAACTTTCTTACTTCGCCTTCCGTGGCTCCCCGTACTGCAGAATTAGGAACTTTTACCTCAATTCCGTTAAAGCTGATGGAAATCTTGTCTGAAACTTTTGATACCAGGCCCTCAACAACCTGCCCTTTGCTTCCTATAGACAGAAGCTGGCTGCTATTGCCAAATACGCCCTGCATGCTGGCGCCACTGCTTGCCTGGTACATAATATCCCTTATATTCATAGATTTCTCACCTTTTATGTACCTTTCTTATTTATAAACATTTCTCTTAAATACTTCGGCATAATCTTCAGATATCTTAACCAGATAGGCAAAAAAGTGGGCGCAGATACGCCCACTTTAATATTATATAATGGAAGCTGCCCTTTTTTACTTATCTTCCTCTGCAACTTCTTCCTTACGTATTTCCTTTGTACGGATTTCCTTGCATATATCATCTATAAATACTTGTAAATCCTTCTGGCCTTCATCTCCTGCAAAGCGGCTCCTTACAGATACTTTACCCGCTTCCTCTTCTTTTGCACCTACTACAAGCATATATGGAAGCTTATCAAGCCTTGCCTCACGTATCTTATACCCAATCTTCTCTGAACGGTGGTCAGCAGTTGCATCTATGCCATTCTTTTTAAGCTCTGCAAGCACCTTTTCTGCATAGTCTTTAAATTTCTCCGATATAGGAAGTACACGTACTTGTTCAGGACAAAGCCATGTTGGGAATTTGCCTGCATATTTCTCTATAAGCCATGCAAGTGTACGCTCGTAACATCCCATTGATGTCCTGTGTATAATATAAGGACGTTTCTTGTCACCATTCTCATCTATATAATACATATCAAAACGTTCTGAAAGAAACATATCAAGCTGTACTGTAATCATTGTATCTTCCTTGCCATACACATTCTTTGCCTGTATATCAAGCTTAGGCCCATAGAAAGCAGCTTCTCCAGCTTCCTCTGTATATTCAAGCCCTATATCATCAAGTATCTCACGCATAGCACCCTCGACTTTATCCCATTCTTCCGCTGTACCAAGATATTTTTCCTTGTTCTCAGGGTCCCACTTGGACATACGGTATGTTACATCTTCTTCCAGGCCAAGTGTTGTAAGGCAGTGTCTTGCAAGCTCAACACATCCTTTAAATTCATCAGCAATCTGTTCTGGCGTACACACAAGATGGCCTTCTGAAATAGTAAACTGGCGCACACGTGTAAGACCATGCATCTCACCTGATTCTTCATTACGGAAAAGTGTTGATGTCTCACCCATCCTGTATGGAAGGTCACGGTATGATTTCTGCCTTGCCTTATAAACATAATACTGGAACGGACATGTCATTGGGCGGAGTGCAAATATATCATTACCTGATACACTGTTGCCTTCTTCATCTTCATCATCTTCACCAAGAATAAACATGCCTTCTTTATAATGTCCCCAATGGTCTGAAATTTTATATAAATCTGACTTTGCCATAAGAGGTGTCCTTGTCCTGACATATCCCCATTCGTTATCCTCCAGGTCTTCAATCCAGCGTTGTAACTTCTGTATCATCTTAGTTCCTTTTGGCATAAGAAGTGGAAGACCCTGGCCTATTACATCCACAGTAGTAAATAAGTCCATGTCGCGTCCAAGTTTATTGTGGTCACGGTTCTTAATATCCTCAAGATATGCAAGGTATTCTTCCAAATCCTGCTTTTTATTAAATGCAGTACCATATATACGTGTAAGCATTTTATTATGCTCATCACCTCTCCAGTATGCCCCGGAAGAAGATGTAAGTTTAAATGCCTTAATCTGCTTTGTACTCATAAGGTGCGGTCCTGCACAGAACTCTATAAAATCTCCCTGTTTATAGAACGTAAGTGTATCCGTATCTGGATGTTCATTAACCATCTCAACCTTATAAGGCTCATTGCGCTCTGTCATAAGATTTACAGCTTCCTCTTTTGACAATGTATATCTTTCAAGCTTATCACCTTTCTTAATAATTTTCTTCATTTCTTTTTCAATATTGTCAAGGTCTTCCCTTGAAAGGCTTGGCATATCAAAATCATAATAAAATCCATTATCTATTGCAGGCCCTATAGTAAGCTTTGCTTCTGGATAAAGGTTTTGTACTGCTTCTGCCATAACATGTGCACATGTATGGCGGTAAGCTTTCTTTCCACCCTCACTGTCAAATGTAAGTATATTTAATTCACAATCTTTGTCAACAACAGTACGTAAATCAGCAACCTGCCCGTCAATCTCAGCTGCACATGCTGCCCTTGCAAGACCTTCACTAATATCAGCAGCTATATCAATAACTGGCATTGCAGAAGAATATTCTTTAAATGAGCCATCTTTTAAAGTTATTTTCATTTCATTTACCTCCAATAATATAATTTACCCAAAATTCCTAAAACAAAAAAACCTCCTGGCAAAATGCCAGAAGGGACGCTACATAACTAGTACCGCGGTTCCACCCTGCTTCAATGGTAACCAGCTTAAAATAACAGCACAGTTCCATCACTGCTCTTATTACTTAAAAGTAATATGGATTATAACGTAATCAACGGACCGGATTGGGGCCACTCCGAGGTAGTCTTCAGCTGCAGTGCAATAAGATGTTCCCATCACCCATCTCTCTCTTGGATTACATATATGCGGCTTACTCGTCTCATCAACGTGTTAAGGATACTTTTTATTTTATTAAATATTTTTATTGAAGCTATTCTATATCAGCAATGCAGATTTGTCAAGGTGTTATCTTTTAAAAATTCTTGGATTTAACTGGCTGTAAATATAACCTGGCATTTACAGAAGCATTAAAAACAAACCATTTATCCCTGTTCCATATACAAATAAACAGGCTATATTACTTTTGCATAGAAATAATAACAAATTATAAAATTATTCTTTTCTATCTATAATAAACTGCACTTCATCAATTTTCTTTTTAGAAATTTTTGCTATTGCTTCTATTCCAAAACCTTCCTTATACATATTTATTATCATTTTTTCTTCCCCAAGTGCAATTCCCCTGGCTTCTCCTTGTGCAAAACCATCTTCAAAAACACCCTGTCCCAGATTACACATTATTTCCATCTCCTCTCTGCCTTCCCTTCCCAAGGAAATATTATACTCATTTTCTATTATACCAAGCTTCTCTTTGACAGACAATACATTTGACAAAAGTGCCCCAAGCAGACGGTGTAGCCCATATCCACTCCTTTTTTCTGGCAGTTCTTTTGAAAGACCTATAAAAATAATATTCAGCATATCTATTTTTCCCTGCCAGTTATAATCTCCCATAAGCTGTTCCTGTGTAAGATGCACATGGTTAATGGAATTTACTTCCATATTCATACATACCCATATGGAATACACCTTCTTTATACCATCATAATCTGTCTTTACAAAATCCCTTTCCTTTTGTGAAGAAACAAGACGGCAGACATAAAAAATTGCCCTGTTTAATAATTTATACTCTTCTGGGTTATCTTTCTGTGCTTCTACATTTATAACCATCTGTGCAGGCACACTTTTCTCTCCATCTTTAGATGGCATATTTACATAAAATACAATATCAAACCTTATTAAGCCTTCATTTATTTCACTGTTTTCTGTATTTATGCCCGTTATCCTCCCACTTTCCACATCTTCCATTGTATTAGTCATCCCTGGGTCTGCTGGCACTATGCCAATCTGTGGATTTCCTTCAATAAGAGACACTATATCCTGTGGCTTCATTCCTTTAAACTCTTTTACTGTCCTTGCAAGTATATGTGCAAGAATAATTTTCTGCCCTAACAGATGTTTTGCCTTTTCATCATACTGTGCTTCTTTATCTGTAATTTTTACAGCATTTTTAATCCCATTATCCACAACCAGACTCCTTTTATGTTAAAGATTTTTAATCTATTATACTATAAACAGCCCTCAAAATCTATATATAGTATAATTTGAGTTTCCCCATTTTTTTAAATTCCACAAATATTATATTACTCTGGCAAATTCCAAATGTTTTACCAAAAAGCAACTGTATGGGGAAGCTGGTGCTTAAATCTGGTATTCAATGCTTAATAGAAACTTTTGTTGGTAAAACTTTGGAACTGCCAGAGTCACATAACTTGTGTACTAAAAAAACGGGGAAACTCAAAATAGTATAAGAATTTACCAGTATTCAATATAGCTGATACTGGTAAGTTATAGAAATATAGAATTATTTATTCTTTATTATGATACACCACTCTACAACTTTACGCATAGTAACCAAATGACAAAAGTACCAGTTCCAGTGCCTTTACAATGACATTGGATTTTATTGCATTTCCGACATTTTTCAGATATACTGGTTGAATAACTTAAACAGAATTGATATACTATAATAAAAGAATTAATAGTTCTATAAGAGCTCCAGATGTTCTTAATTAAAACAACCATGTAAAGATGTATCTCCTGGTATCTTTCAAAAGATTTTATCCCATCCAGACACCAGGCTTCTGCTAAGATTAGTTTAAATCCAGATATCACTTTATAAAAACACACATCTTCACCAGTAAAAAATTATAGAATGGAGGTTTATTTCTATGGGATATTTTTTAAACAATGAAGAACCATATGTTATATACCAGGAGACAGCAGCACAACCATATTTTATAGATAAAACTGGAATATTAAAAGAGATATTCCCTTTAATTAATAGTACCGAAAAATATATCTGCATAACCAGGCCACGGCGTTTTGGCAAAACAATTATGGCAAACCTTATAGGTTCTTTTTTTCCAAGGCACGCAATTCAAGAAATATTTTTGATTCCCTAAAAATTTCCAAAGATACCACTTATCTTAAATTTATAAACCAATATAATGTAATTTATATTGATTTTAGTGATATCGATGATGAATGTAAAAGTTACAGTTCCTATATTAAAAATATTAAATTTCTTCTACGGGAAGATTTACATACTGCTTATCCACAAATTGAATTTCGGGATAACGGCAATATCCCAGAAGACCTTAAAAGAATTTATGCTGTTACACACGAAAAATTTATATTTGTACTAGACGAGTGGGATGCAATTTTCCATATGCATTTTATAAAAGAAAAAGACAAAAAAGCTTATCTCCTTTTCCTTAAGGGTCTCCTCAAAGGAAAAGCTTATGTTGCATTTTCATATATGACTGGTATACTTCCTATAGCAAAATACTCCAGTGGTTCAGAATTAAATATGTTTATAGAATTTACAATGGCATCAAGCCCTGCTTTTAGCAATTATTTTGGATTTACAGAAACAGAAACAGATGAGTTATATGCAAGGTATTTAAAAATATGCAGTACCCCTTCTATAACACGTAATGGGCTAAAAATATGGTATGATGGTTACCAGACAGCAACAGGACAGAAAATTTATAATCCACGTTCTGTAGTTCTTGCCTTAAAATTTAACAACCTGGAAAGCTACTGGACAAGTTCTGGTCCATTTGATGAAATTAGTTATTATATAAATAAAAATATAGCAGACGTCAGGGAAGATTTGGTTTTGATGGTATCAGGTGAAGCAGTTACTGCTAATGTCCAGGAATATGCTGCTGTTTCAATGGACTTAAATACCCGGGATGAAATTTTCTCTGCCATGGTTGTTTATGGATTCTTAAGCCATTATAAAGGAAAAGTTTCCATACCAAATAAAGAACTGATGGATAAATTCAGGAATATGCTTGAAAAAGAACCTTCTCTTGGATATGTATACAAACTTGCTAAAAAATCTGAACAAATGCTTGGGGCAACTATAGCAGGAGATACAAAAACAATGCAAGAAATCCTTGAATATGCACATGATACAGAAATCCCCCTGTTAAGTTACAATAGTGAAATTGAATTAACAGCGCTTGTAAACCTAATCTACCTTTCTGCAAGGGATACTTACCGTATCGAACGTGAAGATAAAGCTGGCAGGGGATATGTTGATTTTATTTTTTATCCGGAAACAGATAAAACAGCAGATTGTATTATACTTGAATTAAAGATTAACAGTACCCCAGCAGAAGCTATACGCCAGATAAAAGAACGTAAATATGCACTTCGTTTTAAAGGAAGGATTGGAAAAGAAAGTGAATACTCTGGGAGAATACTTGCCGTTGGTATTTCTTATAACAAGGATTCTAAAAAACATAAATGTATGATTGAAATTTTATAATTCAGACTATAAAACATAACCTGGCTTTTTTAACAAGCCCGCCCCAAAAATGAGGGGCGGTATATCTAATTTCTATGGGTATACCAAGACAATACCAGTAAACTTGTATACCCTCATTTTAAAATTACTTTATCATCCCGTAATTATAACACTAAATGACATAATAATTGCATTACTGCAAGCATGGAAAATAATACTGCTCCAAAGATTTTTATTACTCTTATAATATATTAATCCTAAAGCAAAACCAGCAACAAGATGTTCTGTCATAATCATTTTTAATGAATTAATTATATTCCCCGCTGTTCCATCCCATAGATAAAATGCAAATGAAAAATGATATAATGCAAATAAAATACTGGAAACCAGAATAGCTATGTATGGCTTCTTCAATGAATTTATCAAACATCTTTGAATAATACCTCTAAAGAAAAATTCTTCTGTAAATCCTGCTGTAAATATCATTAAACAAAAATATATTAAAAATTTTACTAATATTTCTGGAATATTGCTTAAAATACTTGCTGTTTCTTCCCCCAGGCTAAAAACAAGAATAATTACACCAATATATAAAATGTAAACTAGCAGTACTTTTATTAGTGTATTTTTATCCATACGTTTTAAACCAATTTCTTTAAGGGTTTGTATCAGTTTCTCTTTTCTTAATTTAGTTAGAATTAATAGAGGAAAAAGAACCAAAAACAGCCAGTTGGTAACATCGTTTATTATATCTATATTAAATGCACAACTTAGCATAGCTAATATAATATATAACAAAAACCATAATAAACAGAATATTAACTCTCTTTTATACCCTGTCTCTGGCTCTTCTACAAATTCAATCTTTTGTTTCCTAAATATAACAAACGTTAATATAATTACTATTATTGTAAAAAAAATTGAAAACACCTCCCTATATAATAATGCAGGCAATCAAGACTATTTTAATTAATAAATTTCTACAATATCAAAATATTATTTATATATTCTCAATTTGTAATATCATATAATTCTATTCTATTTAAAGACTTACATGAACTTTTTAAGTTTCTAATAAAATAACTAAAAAATTTAAATACTTTTTAAATAACCAGCTATTCATCTGTATTAACAATCAGCCATTTAATTATTCATATAGATTATTTTCCAAAAACTTAACTCTATTAACAAATTAAACTAAAGTAACGTGAGTTCGATATAAAATAAACAAAATATATACCCTAAATATTTGGGTTATTTAGACATATCAATATCTTTATAAAATTATATTACCGGAACATTTATTTGTTTTTTGCAAAAATAATTATAGAATCTTACCTATTGCTGTATAATTTTTATATACTTTTACTAATAATTCTCTTGTTTCATTATTCAGCATTTTTATCACCTCTGTCTTTATTATACATTCCTTGTCAATAGTATTGGTATTTTATTGGATTGCTATAAGTTTCCAAAATAAGATCAAAACTATAGACACAAAATTAATAACACTAATTATACTAAAGCTTAACATAAAAGCACTTCCATATAAATTCAAACAATAATTT
>VSNJ01000001.1:76500-106986 GCA_009774235.1 Lachnospiraceae bacterium | reverse complement strand
GCTTCTGGCAAAATATAGTAAATATTTTATATATGCCAGAAACTTTTTAAAATAATAATTTTATTCTTCTATACTAGGTATTTTTATCTGTATATCTACATCTGCATCATAGTTTACACTATCAATTCCAAAACCAAATATTTCATAAAACTCATCCCAGTACCCATTAATATCTGCAATATCTTTTATATTATCTTTTGAAACATTTTGCCAAAGATTAAATACTTCCTTCTGTACTTCTTCTTTCATTTCATAATCATCCATACGTATTAAACGGTCTTTATCCACAGGTATATCTGCCCCATTGCCAAGGCGGTCATGCATAAGCCTGTACATCTGCTCAATACAGCCTTCATGCAGCCTCTTTTCTTTCATCACTTTGAAAAGAAGTGACATATATAATGGAACAATTGGAATTGCTGAACTTGACTGTGTAACAAGCGCCTTATTAACAGACACATATGCCTTTAAATCTGGATACATTTCATCCATGCTGTCTGCTGTCTTATATAAATCTGCTTTTGCCTTGCCTATTGTACCATTATAATAAATTGGATGTGTAACCTCTGGCCCTATATAAGAATATGCAACTGTTATAGCACCATCTGCAAGGACATCTGCATCTTTTAATGCTTCTATCCAGAGCTTCCAGTCTTCACCACCCATAACTTTAACTGTATCATTAATTTCCTCTTCTGTTGCTGGAGGAATTGTAATTTCAGAAATCTCATTTGTTAAAAGGTCTATTGTTTTGTTAGTATACTCTTTATCTGTTGTCTTAAGGACAGAACGGTATGTTACACCATCTGGAGCTTTTCTTCTAGGTGCAGCAATACTATATATAACCATATCTGCTTTGCCCCAGTCCTTTTTAATAAGCTGTATAGTTTCTTCTTTCATTTCCTGGGAATATGCATCTCCATTTAAAGTCCTGGCATAATATCCATCTGCCTGGGCAAACTCTTCAAATGCTGCTGTATTATACCAGCCTGCTGAAGCAGTGCGTTTCTCTTTGCCTGGCTTGTCAAAAATAATACCAATAGTATCTGCACCATAAGTATATGTAGCAGCAATCCTGCTTGCAAGCCCATATCCCATTGATGAACCTATTACAAGAACTTTTTTATAACCATCTGCTTTTGGCTGTGACTTAATATAATCTATCTGTTTTTTTACTGCTGCCCTGCATCCTTCCGGATGCGCCGTTGTACACATAAAACCCTTTACTTTTGGCTGAACAATCATCCTTTCCTCCTCACATAGTGGAAAATTACGGTTACTATTTGCACATTTATATTCTGTATATGCTTATATATGATACCATAAAGAACTTACAGTGTCAAAATATTACTTTAGAAAACCTATATATATGTATATATCCCACCTATAGAGGGATAGACCTTTACAATCTGGTATAACATTCATTTGTTCTTGTAATAGATATAAAAATCATGTAACATAAAGACTAGCAGTAGATAATCCATATATTGCATATAAAAAGAAAGGTCTGCATAAATGATAAAACCAGATAAAACTATAATTAAAATAATATTTTATATTTCTCTTATTGTTATAGGGCTTCTTCTGCTTATATTAGTAATTGCAAGCAGCAAAAACAAAGAGGCTGGTTCTATATCTATATTTATAACAGCATGGGTTCTTTTTGTAACTTTCTGCATATACAAAATTATAAGAATTAAACACAGAAAGAACAGGTTTCATAAAGGTACTTATTCTTTATATGATTTAGACAATATGGATGGTACAGGTTTTGAAAAGTTTACATGTGACTTGTTAATTGCTAATGGTTTTGAACTTGCAGAAAATACACAGGCAAGCTATGACTTTGGTGTAGATGTACTTGCAATAAAAGACAATATCACATACGCAATCCAGTGTAAAAGATATAACAGCCCTGTTGGAATTGAAGCAGTACAGCAAGTATATGCAGGACGTGCTTATTATGAATGCCATGTTGCGGTTGTACTTACCAACCAGTATTTTACAAACAGTGCCCAGAAACTTGCTGATAAAATAGGTGTAGTCCTATGGGACAGGGATATGCTGTACAGCCTCCTATAACCAAATTGAAAGGAAACTTTTATGTATACAATAAAAATATCAGTACGTAACCTTGTTGAATTTATAATGCGTTCTGGAAGTATTACTACTTCATCTGGAATAAAAGACCCTGAATCAATGCAGGAAGGAAACCGTATACACAAAATGCTGCAACAGCGTATGGGATCTGGATATAATCCTGAAGTACCACTGTGTGAAACTCTTAATATAACATATGAAGGAACCAGCTTTGAATTATGTCTTGAAGGCAGGGCAGATGGAATATTTACTGATGAAACAGGTATTAATATTGATGAAATAAAAGGTGTATATAGTGAAATTTCACTAATGGAAGAACCTGTTACAGTACACCGTGCACAAGCTCTTTGTTATGGGTATATATATTCATCACAACACAAACTTGCACAGATTGGCATACGTATGACATACTGCCATATACCCACAGAAAAAGTACGCTACTTTAATGAAACCATTAATTATAAAGAATTAAAAGAATGGTTCGATAATCTTATTAATGAATACGCTAAATGGGTTGTATGGCAAATAAAGTGGCAGGAAAAACGGAATGCATCAATACACAATATGGAATTTCCATTTGAATACCGTCCTGGACAGGATAAACTGGTAAAAGGTGTATACCAGTCTGTACTCCGCCAGAAAAGGCTTTATATAGAAGCACCTACAGGTATAGGTAAAACTATATCCGTTATATTTCCAGCAGTAAAATCAATGGGGGAAAATATTACTGAAAAAATATTTTATCTTACTGCAAAAACTATTACAAGGACTGTTGCAGAAGAAACCTTTAAAATTCTTTCAAACAATGGGATGTCACTAAAATATATTACAATTACTGCCAAAGAGAAAATATGCATACTTGACAAACCACAGTGCCATCCTGCAACATGTCCAAGGGCACTTGGACACTTTGACCGTGTAAATAATGCCGTATTTGATATTATTACACATGAAGATAATATTTCCAGGGATATAATCCTTAAATACTCTGAAAAATATAATGTCTGCCCTTTTGAAATGTGTCTTGACACTGCAGTATGGGCTGATGCAATTACAGGTGATTATAATTATGTTTTTGACCCTTCTGCATCCCTTAAACGTTTCTTTGCAAACCAGAAACAAAATAACTATATTTTTCTTATTGATGAAGCACATAACCTTGTAGACAGGGCACGTGAAATGTACTCTGCATTATTAATAAAAGAAGACTTTATTGACATAAGGAAAACTGCCAAAACCACCAGTAAAAAACTTTATAAAGCACTTGATAAATGCAACCAGTGCCTTCTTGCCCTTAAAAGGGAATGTGATGATATAAAGAAATATACCCAGAAAGATATTGAAGAATTTATTTTAAAACTTATGAACCTGTCCGCTGCTTTTAATGAATTTTTTGAAAATGTGTCTGCTTCCCTGCATCCTGTAAGTGCAGAAGTACGTGAAAAATTTTTAAATTTTTACTTTTTAATATATAACTTTTTAAATATATATGAAATACTTGACTCCAAATATATTATATACAGCGATTATAATGAAAATGGTAACTTCTGCCTTCACCTGAAATGCATGGACCCGTCCACCAACCTTGACAACTGTTTAAACAAAGGTACATCTGCAATTTTCTTTTCTGCAACCTTATTACCTGTACGCTACTATATGGAACAGCTGGCAGGCAGGGCAGATGATTATGCAATATATGCACCATCCCCCTTTCCTGTAAATAACAGGCTTTTAATGGTGGCATCAGATGTAAGTACAAAATATACAAGACGCAACCCATATGAATATAGAAAAATAGCCACATATATTTATAACTTTATAACTTCCAAAACTGGTAACTATATGGTATTTTTCCCATCTTACAAAATGATGGATGACTTAAACCCATATATAAATGAATGTCTGTATGAAAATGGCTATTCAGTTAACGTAAATAAAGAATATACCAACAATGACAACCATAAAATTTGTATTTATCCACAATCTGCATCTATGGGTGAACAAGAACGTGAAGATTTTCTTTCAAAGTTTATGGATAACCCTGGTTATACCACAGCTGGTTTATGTGTTATGGGCGGAATATTTGGTGAAGGAATAGACTTAAAAGGCACAAGGCTTATAGGTGCTGTTATAGTTGGCACAGGACTTCCTATGGTTTGTACAGAAAATGAACTTTTCCTTGAATATTTTGAAGAAAACAAAGGCTCTGGGTTTAATTATGCATATAAATACCCAGGCATGAATAAGGTACTCCAGGCAGCTGGCAGAGTTATAAGGACAGATAAAGATAAAGGGGCAATACTTCTGCTTGATGAAAGATTCCTTCAAAAAGGATACCAGGAATTATTTCCACGTGAATGGTACCCATATAATATAGTAACAAGAAATTATATGGGTACATGTATAAATAACTTCTGGAAAGATTTATGAGCGGTAGTCACCATTTATCTTTACGTAATCATATGTCAGGTCACAGCCCCAGGCTCTGGCACTGGCATCTCCCTGGTTTAAATTTATATCTATATATATTTCTTTCTGTGCAAGTATCTCTGCTGCATTCTCCTCTGAAAACTGCAGCCCCATTCCATCTTTGCACACTAAGATACTGCCAGCACTGGACTTAAGTTCCACATCAATTTTCTTGACATCAATATCAATATCCGCATAACCTACTGCACAAAGAATACGGCCACAGTTAGCATCACCTCCAAACATTGCACATTTTACAAGAGGTGAACGTATTACACTTTTCGCTGCTGTTATTGCTGTATTAATATCAGGTGCACCTTTACATGTACACTCAATAAATTTAGAAGCCCCTTCACCATCTGCTGCAAGCATCTTAACCATATCCAGCATAACAATATAAAGTGCCTGTTTAAATATCTTAAATTCTTCTCCTTCTGATGTAATAATGCTGTTTCCTGCAAGACCATTTGCCATAACACTAACCATATCATTAGTAGAAGTATCCCCGTCAACACTAAGACAGTTATATGTTACCTTTACAACATCAGAAAGTGCTTTTTGTATTATTTCTGGTGATGCTGCTACATCAGTTGTAATAAAATTCAAAGTAGTTGCCATATTAGGGTGGATCATGCCGCTTCCCTTTGCCATTCCGCCAAGATGGCATATACTGCCATTTATATCAAATTCCACAGCAACTTCTTTCCTCACAGTATCTGTAGTCATAATTGCATTAGCCGCTTCTGTATGTCCTTCTACAGAAAGCCCGGATACCAGCTGGTTCATATGTTCTGCAAATGGTCCAATATGCAGTGGCTGTCCTATTACACCTGTAGAAGCCACAATAACTTCCTCTGGCTTTATACCAAGTTCATTTGCCACAAGCCTGCTTGTTTCTTCCGCAATCTCTTCTCCACCAGGGTTACATGTATTGGCATTTTTAGAATTAACAATAACTGCTTTTGATATGCCATGGCTCTTCTCTAAATGTTTCTGTGTAACTATAACCGGAGCACCTTTTACTTTATTCTGTGTATATACAGCTGCTGTATTACATGGTACTTCACTATACACAATTCCAAGGTCATTCTTTTCCTTTACAGGATTTATACCACAATTAAGCCCATTTGCAGTAAAGCCACGTGCTGCACATACACCACCTTCAATATACTTATAACCATCAAACTCCTCTTTTAACATACAATCCCTCATTTCTCTAAAATATATTTTAATATTTTCCCTAAGTTAAAAGTTTTAAATATGCTTATACAATACTAACAAAGTTACAAACAAAATGCAATAAAATAACAAAAAACAAACTTTAGTTTCATTATTTATAACATCATGTAATAATACCCCCTTAAGTCCTGGCAATAACAAAACACAAATTACTTCATCAGACAAATTAGAAAACCAGGTCCAGGATAAACAAGAAAATTTAACAGTATTTAAACCAGAGAAACTTGATAATGAAATTGTAGATTGCATGACACATGTAAGAAACAGTTCTTTAAGTTTTAATAACCAAGGCAATCTGCAAGTATTTTTAACAGAACTTGGAGTAGATAATAATAACTCCAAGAACACAAGCAATATAGAAGCGCTGGTAACATACGGAGCAAAAAAGAGAATAAAATACTTTGATTACAAAACAGATAATGGTGAACACTTTTACTCCCAAGATACTATAAAAAATGGCAACTATATATAAAAAACAAAAGAAATATTCCTAGATGATTACTTTATAGACCCAGGTTATTTTAAAGATTCACCACTAAAATATAAACCTGCATGTATCTTCCAAATCTATAAACAAAATGGACAAAAAGTAAAATTATCAAAATCAAAAACATTTAATATGACCAAATTATTAAAAGATAAAAATGATTATTTTTTTGTAAATATTATTGAATTTATAGGAAAAAACAAAATACGTGCAATTTATAATTCAGAGCAGGGATATGGTGGCATTGCAATATTTAATATTAAAACTGGAAATATAAAAACTGAATTAAAAACAGATTTCCGTATAATGTATATTTATGATAATTATATTTATGGAGATAACAGCAAATATTTTGATGATAATTCTGCTACCAAATATTATATTGCTAATAGAAAAACTGGTAAAATACTACATACAACAGAAAACAGAACCATTAATAGTACAAAAAGTCCTAATAAATCTTTTAACAATGGAAAATTTTTCTGGATTGAAAATAATGGTAACTTTATTGTAGAAGATATTTATAATAATACAACAAAATGCCTTGGAACAATTAAAGATAACGAATTTTTTACAAAATATATGGTTTTAAATATGAAAGCCAAAAATGAGAATGAATTTTATATAGTATACTCAAAAGACTGGCCTATAACAAAAAGAAATGAATTTGATGGGACACAATCTAACCTGTTTATTGTAAAATATACAAAACAAAGTTAATCCATATACCCTGCAACTCCCTTGCGGGGTATATGGACTCTGCTGGAATTTAACTTATATCCTGCTTTTTATATATACCATAAGCCCAGCCTATCTTTCCACCTGATAAAAGATGTTCTTTAACTTTACGCTGCAAACTTGTATTTTCTGGAAGGTCATTATATGCAATATCCCTTGATTGGTAAATCCAGTCCATAAAAGCTAAGCTGTCTTCATCAACACTTTTAATATTAAATTGTTTCTGGAACTGTACAATATTAGACCCTGGTGGCAGAAGTCCAGTTAAAGCAGGAACCATAAGCCATGAATCACAAACTATATCTGCATTTATATATTCAGGATAATATTTTTGTACAAAAGGGAATACAGCAGCAATATTTCCTGATTTTAAATTAGCATCTGAAGGAATATGTAAAGATATTTTTTTTATACTATCCTCTTCTATAAATTCATATTCATATTCCCCTATTCTGTATTCATACATAGATATTTGCCTTGGAAACCACCATGCCCAGGTAAATGCATTTTTGCCATATAACTCTTTATGTTTTCCCATAAATCTTGGTATAAACTTTATCGTGTCCCAAAATATTATATCTGGTATTCCCTTTTCCTGGTACATATCATATGTATGTATCAAACAATACAGACACAATGTAAGCATCTTTATACCATCTTCATCTTCTCCACAATACTCCTGTAATTCCCTTATCCCTTCTTCCCATGTTGCAGGCATATACAATTTATTACATTTATCGCTAATTTTATCATACTCAAACATGGAATTATACTTAAGAACCAATCCCGTAACTTCTTCATCTAATCCTGACCCAATACACAATTTGTTTATATTCATATGTTTTCTCCTATCAAAAATGAATTATATTATTAAACCTGTTTAATTATACCACAAATTTAATAACAGCTCCTATAAAAAGTATTAAGCCAAGCAGATATTAGCAATCTGCTTGGCTTGACTTTATCCTTATAAAATCTTTCATCATTTATCCCTAAATAAAATCCTTATTGAATTTACCACACAAAGCATTGCAACCCCTGAATCTGCAAATACTGCCATCCACATTGAAGCAATCCCTGCAAATCCCAGCACCATTACAGCAGCTTTAATTACAAGTGCACCAATAACATTTTCCATAGCTATCCTTTTAGTTTCCTTTGCAATCCTTATACTTTCAGGAACTGCACCCAGACCAGAATTCATAAATACTACATCTGCTGCCTCTATTGCTGCATCTGCACCACTTCCCATAGCAGCACCTACATCTGCGCCTGCAAGGACTGGCGCATCATTAATACCATCGCCTGTAAACATCACTGCCCCATGTTTCTCACGTATCTTAACCAGGTTATTTATCTTATCTTCTGGCATCTGCTTTGCATATACTTCATCTATACCTGTAATATTTGCCACATTCCTGGCATTTTCTTCTGAATCACCAGTAATCATTGCAGTCCAGAGCCCATATTTTTTCATATCTGCTACTGCTTGTTCTGAGTCCTTCTTAATTGTATCATTTATAATTATACATCCTGAATATTTTCCATTAAATGCAATAAATACTTCTGTACCATATATATCTCTATTGCCAGCTGGTATTTTTATACCATTATTTTCAAGAAGCTGTCTGTTGCCACACAATAATTTTCCATCTTGCAAAGACACCTCCATTCCTTTTCCTGGAACTTCTCTAGTATCAAGCACTTCTTTAATGCTAATACCTTTACCCTCCACTTCCTTCATTATACTTGCCGCTATAGGATGTGTAGAAAGTTTCTCTGCTGAGCCTGCATATGCAAGCAGCTGTTCCTCAGTTGTACCATCTGGTATAATTTCTGCTACTGTAAAGTTTCCTTCTGTAACTGTTCCTGTCTTATCCATTACAACAGCCTTAATACTTGCAAGGGTTTCCAATGAAACTCCTCCTTTAAAGAGTATCCCCCTCTTTGAACCTGCTCCAATTCCTGCAAAAAATGCCAATGGCACACTAAGAACTAATGCACAAGGACAACTTATTACAAGAAATGTAAGTGCTGTATAAATCCAATATTCCCAGTTACCAGTTATTAAAGAAGGAACCACAGCTGTAAGCACTGCTGCCAAAACTACCAAAGGAGTATAAATACTTGCAAACTTTGTAATAAACCTGTCAATCTTTGGTTTTGACGCTGCCGCATTCTCAACTGCTTCAAGGATACGGCTTACCATTGATTCTTCAAGTAATTTAGTAGTTTTTATATATATTACATTTGATACATTTACACATCCTGACAATACAGCCGTTCCTTCCTCTACAGCTACAGGCACAGGCTCACCTGTAACAGCTGATGTATCAATTCTGCTCTCTCCTTTTACTACTTCCCCATCGATTGGTATCCTGTCACCCACACGGACTTCTATAATACTGCCAATCTTAACTTCTTCCGGGCTACACTGGACAATTCTGTCACCCTCTACAAGCCTTACTACTTCTGGTCTCATATCAACAGCTTCCATTATCTGCTTACGGCTTCTGCCAACAGCAATATCTTCAAATAACTCACCAATCCTGTAAAATAACATTACTCCTGCTGCCTCTGGATACTCACCAATAACCAGCGCACCAATAGTTGCAATTCCCATAAGGAAATTCTCATCAAAAATCTTTCCTCTTAAAATATTTTTAACAGCAGTAAACAGCACTTCACCACCAAGCACCAGATATGATATAATAAACACACCTGCATATAAAAGACCCTTATCTGCAAAATGCCCTATAACAAGACCTGCAATAAAAAATACTATACCTGCCCCTATACTAATAAACTCTTCCTTCTTTTCAGCAATCAAAGCCATGTTTCCCACTAAATCAAGGCTATGTCCACCATTATCTTCATGGTTATGTCCATGCATATGGCAGCCACACTCTGCATTCTCATGGCAATGACCGCTATCATCTTCATGGTTATGTCCATGCACATGGCAGCCACACTCTGTATGTTCATGGTTATGACCATTATCATTCCCATGCGTATGTCCATGTCCACTTACTATATTCTTATTCCTCCTGATACGTTTTAATTCTTCTATTATTGTACCTGGTTCTATTTTATCAGCAATTTCCCTTAAAGCCACCAGAGCCTTATCTAAATCAGGAGCTTCTACTAAAAGCTGTCCTGTTGCAAACGTAAGCACTACATTATCTACCTCTGGAAGTTCATTCATCTTTGCTTCCAGCTTTGCCGCACAATTTGCACAATCTATCCCGCTAATTGAATATTTTTTTTTCATATATACCTCATTTCTGCCTGTCTGCAAATATATAACTGGTAATATTTCCTTTGTTCATATGAACAGTTATTCATATGTTTGTTTAAAATATACCATAATATCTATTAAAAAGCAATACCCAATCTTAAAAATTTCTCTATTATTATTAAAACTTATCTGGAATTCTCCCCAGATACCCCACTAAAAAAGAGGACACCACCGTGTCCCCTAAAAATCTTGTCTACTCCTCCACATGCTCTATACCTTGGCTTAGAATTGTAAAAACATGTTCATCTGCAAGTGTATATAACACAGTTTTACCTTCTTTCCTGTACCTCACAAGCCTGTTTTGTTTTAATACACGTAACTGGTGGGAAATTGCACTTTGTGTCATATTTAAAATATTAGCTATATCATATACACACATTTCATTTTCAAATAAAACATAAAGAATTTTTATTCTTGTAGAATCCCCAAATACTTTAAACAAATCCGCAAGCTCGTACAATTCACTTTCCTCAGGCATTTTATTCTCTATTTCTTCTGCCGTTTTTTCATCAATAGTCATATACCCAGTTTTTTCTTCCATCATTACACCACCTTTTATCCAGAGCATGCCAATATAACACAAAACTTCCTGTCAATTTACATGTCCTGTCTGCCTAATGCACCTTTCAAGCCCATTCTCAGGAATCTCTCCAGAAGTCCTTATATCTAAAATACTTTCTGGTTCTGACAAAGCATTCTGGTACCAGATTGATGCTTCTTTATAATCCCCTGTGCTTTCATAATACATTCCAAGCTCACAGCAGATTTCTGCACAAGGTTCTGTTATTGAATCCTTAAGTGCATATCCAAAAAAACCAGCTATATCATTTTTAATCCTGTAATACCTTGCCAGAACACACATAGCTTCCTTAACCTCATCCATGCTTCTTCCATCCTGTTCCATTGTAAGCATAAATGTACCAGCAGCATTACAGAAATCTTTATCTGTACCTGAGCGGAATAATTCCATTGCATACATATGATGAAGTTTTTTACTAAGCTTCCTGCCTTCTTTAAACATACTGGCAAATGCATCAAGGTCACGCCCTGCATGGTTACTAACAGGTCTGTGCTGGACCTCTATTTCACTATCATAAACAACAGGGTCAATGCGTAATGTTTCATGTATTGGATCAATCCATGTAAACTCCCTTAGCCTTTTATATAATTTTGGTCTGTATTCTTTTTCATAATTATAGACTGTACTAAGTTCTGGTGGTGTACAATACAACATCTGTACTATCTCTATTTCAGGAAGAAGTATTGATTTAAGCCTTTTTACCTTTTCCCTGTTTTCTTCATCAAGATATTCGTCCGCATCAGCAGTATATATATATTCCTTTGTTGCCTTTGAAGCCACAAAATTCCTTGCTGCTGCAAAATCCCCAGTCCACTTATAATCATATACATTACAAGTATACTCAAGTGCAATATTCTTTGTATTATCTGTAGAACCTGTATCAGCTATAATAATTTCATCTGCTATATCTGTGAGGCTGTCAAGACATCTTCTTAATACAGCCTCTTCATTTTTAACAATCATACATAAGCTTATTGTAACCATTTTTATTTACTCCATTAAATCATCTTCACCTACATCTAAAGGCTGGTCATCACCACCCACATCATCTGGTTCACCACCATTATCATCTGGATTCTCTGGCACATCAGGCTCTGGTTCCGGCTCCATGGTTGGTTCTTCATAATCTGGTTCTTCTGTTTCCTGTGGTTCAGGTTCCATAGTTGGTTCTTCTTCCTCTGGCTCTTCTGTTTTCTGTGGTTCTGGTGGCTGTTCAAACTGCATATCTGGTTCTTCTGTTTCTACAGGAGGCTGTGTCCATGTATTATCATCATCATCATAATTATTTCCACTGCTGCCACTGTTAGTATCATTGCTATATGGTTTAAAGCTTTCATATTCAAGCCCCTCATGGATTATATTCATAAATTCTTCCCATATAGACAATGGATAAGTATTTCCATATAAATTTGAAAGTGTCTTAGGTGTATCATAACCTACCCATACTGCTGTACTATAATATGGTGTGAACCCACAAAACCAGCCATCCTTCTTATCACTTGTTGTACCTGTTTTTCCTGCACATGGCATATCTTTAAGGGCATGGCCTGCTGCTGTTCCTGTCTTTAAAACACCTGTAAGTATATCTGTCATCATGCGTGTAGCAGTTTCTTCATATACCTGTTTTTCCTTACGCAGTTTATTATTATTTACAACAGTATTACCTTCTGAATCAGTAATCTTTTTCACACATGTAGGCTCACGGAAAATCCCATCATTTGCTATAGTAGCATATGCAGAAGCCATTTCTACTGTTGTAACACCATTCGTAAGTCCGCCAAGAGATGCTGCTGGGTAATAATCATTATCATCAATCCTGTTAAAATTCATTTTTAATACATATGACAAACCAACTTTTGGCGTAAGTTCCTCAAACAATTTCCATGCAATAACATTCTTTGATTTTTCTATTGCATATCTCAAAGGAATTTTACCAGAATAAGTACCATCTGAATTTCTTGGTCCATCTTCAAAATAAGTATCATCCACTATTGTATCAGGTGTGTAATCTCTCTCTAACTGTGGGGTATATACAGCAACCGGTTTAAAAGAACTTCCTGGCTGGCGGTAACTCTGGAATGCCCTGTTAAGAGTATATCCAGTTATTGACTTCTGTTTGCGTCCTCCTACTATTGCTACAACATAACCTGTTTTATTATCTACACAAGTTGCTGCTCCTTGCAAAGTATATACTCCATCTTTCTTCTCTTTAAAAGAAGAAAGTTTTTCATTAACTGATTTCTGCAATAACTTTTGTTTCTTCTTATTTAATGAAGTATAAACCCTGTAACCTCCTGTATATAAGGCACTGTGGCACTCATTATACAATTCATCATATCTCTCATTATACTCTTCTTCTTCCTTTTTACTGTCAAATCCGTACTGGAATTCAAAACCATGCGACTGCATAAGTGCCTTAACTGCACATCTTACTGCATATGTTGTCATATAATTCTGGGTTTTAATAGCTTCTGCTGGATTAAGTATTATATCTTCATAATTTGCATCAGTGTATTCTGCTGCTGTTATCACATTTGCTTCCATCATCTGCTCTAATATACGTGTCTTCCTTTTAATTGTATTATCATAATTATCAAAAGGGTCATACAGACTTGGGTTATTAGGTATTGCACATAAAAAGGCTGTTTCTGGCAATGTAAGCTCTGATGCTGGTTTACTGAAATATCCCTTTGCTGCTGCTTCTATTCCATAATAACCATTAGCAAAATACATATTATTAATATAAAATTCAAGTATTTGGCTTTTAGTATATTTTTTCTCCATTTCAAATGCTATGAAGATTTCCCTTATTTTTCTTTCATATGTCTGTTCATTAGTCAGAAATACGAGTTTTGCAGTCTGTTGTGTAATCGTACTTCCGCCACGTTTTATATCTTCCCCCATTATCTTGCTTTTAACAAGCAGTGCTGCCGCCTTAAATGTTGAAAGCAGGTTTACACCATCATGTTCAAAAAAGTCCCTGTCTTCTGTTACAATCATGGCATCTTTTACATATTGTGGTATTTCGTCATATGTCAGGTAATATGAGTCTTTATCACCTTTTAATTTAGCTATAACAGAACCATTTGATGCATAAACCATACTGGTTTCAGAAGAGCGGAAAGTTTCAACTGTAGAATTTTTTACAGATTTTTTTGCTTCATTCCTCCACTGCAACAGTTCATCACCAAATTTAAAATAAAATACTATAAGGGTTGCTAATATCCCAAGTAAAAGCAATAATAAAAATATCTTAATACCAAACCAGAATTTTCTATGTTTCTTATGTTTCTTTTTATTCTTTACAGGCTTGCCGCCCTTTTCTGGATTTGTACTTTTCTTTTTATCCATAAAGCACCTCCTGTTTTTATGCTTAAAAACACTGTCCCGTGATAACCACGATAATAATAATACCACATTTTATGCCTAAATGCACCTTTTGGGCATTTATTAATAAAAAAATAAGAACTATACAGCTGAATATTTATATATTTGCAGGGAATAATGTCCATATAAAGAATTTTATTATTCATCAAATAAACCGTACTTACATATAATGTGCGTAGAAAAGAGGTAACATATGAAACTATATTTTAACAATTTATCAAAGACAGCTAAAATTCCTTTTCTTTTATTTATTTATGCAATATCATTTTCAATGCTTCTTACAGGTATAAAATACTTCCATCCAGATGGAACAGAAAGCCCAGAAGAAATCCAGGAAAATATTGCAGATAATATAATAAGGCTGCATGTAATAGCCAATAGTGACACAGATACTGACCAGTCACTAAAGCTTAAGGTGCGTGATGGCATTATAGAACAGTTACAGGACACTATTGCAGGAACTTCAAGTGCCGCTGGTGCTGAAAAGCTGCTGGCATCACAGGAGGACAATATTAAAAATTCTGCCCTGGATATCATCTCTGGCAATGGTTATAATTATCCTGTTAATGTTTCCCTTGAAGAAAGATATTTTCCTGTAAAATCTTATGGTGACCTTATATTTCCTGCTGGCAATTATAAGGCTTTATGTGTGGAAATAGGGGAAGCAAAGGGCCGGAACTGGTGGTGTGTGCTTTTCCCAAGCCTTTGCTTTGTAGACGAAACTTATGCAGTTGTGCCTGACAGTTCCAAGGAAAAACTTAAGGAAACTTTAAGTGAAGAGGAATATGAGAGCCTTTCACAAGACAGCAAAAAAGATAGTTTTTTCATACATTCAGCAATATACGACTGGTTTTGCAATAAAACTGGTTTATAAAACTTTTATGATTACATTTTTACACCTGGTAATATCCTGTTATATTTATATTTTTCATATGGGGATATACGATGCGTGTTCTATATGCATGACACCAAGATAACCACATAAAACCAAATAACCTGCTATAAGCAACATGACATTATCTGCCCTTGAATAATAACCAGATTATGGTATAATCTTTAAAAACTACCATAGCAAAGGACTACAGATATGAATAAAAAAGTACTTGTCACAGTAAGGGGCCTGCAGCATGAATATAGAAACTGCCCTGATACAGAAATACAAACTATCCAGCAGGGCATTTATAAACACATCCAAGATAAACATATAATAACTTATGAAGAATTATCTGGTGAAACCAGTGAAGGCACCCCTATGCCAGTTAAGAACATTTTAAAAATAAGTGGAGATTCAATTTCACTTTCAAAACGTGGACAGACCTCTACAGATATGTTTTTTAAAAAAGGACACCACCATTCTGGATTTTATGAAACCCCATATGGTACATTACAGACAGGGATTGTAACTTCATATATTGATATAAAAGAAGAACCAGATTCTATTGATATACAGATAGATTATGAACTTGAATTTAACCATAGCCATATATCCGGATATACAGTTTATATAAATATACATTCCATTTAACCTCACCAAGAAAGCACTTTAAAGGCATGTTTCAATGCTGCAGACTGGAATATAATATATAACCCAAGGAGCAACAAGTACTTTAAATTATTGCTCCTTGATTGCTTATAGTTTGCCTAATCAATTTTTTAAATTTGTTTCACAGAAACCCATAACTCACAGAAAAGGCCATTTTCAAAATATAATTCATAGTCAGTATCATCGGTTTGTGTATAACCTGTTTGTGGAATAAATTCTTTGAAAAAATTACTCCACGTTTCACCCAGGCAATTACCATCAGAGCCAATAAATTTGTGCAATATTTAATTTCCAGACACGTCCTAGTTTCCAGAACTAATTATTCTTTCTTTTTTTTGCTGTTATCTTGTACAAACCTTGTACAGAAATAGCACACTGGCACAATATACAACACTGCACTTACCCACGCAGACTGGTCTGCAAAACATATTGCTGTAAAACCATAAAGTGGTACAAATATCTTGCTTACTGCAATTCTTGCAACCATCTCCACCACTCCCGAGAATATTGCACGTCCTGGATATCCAAGCCCTTGTACTGTCATACGGCATACGTTTAAAATCCCCAAAGACCAGTAGAAATATCCCAGACAACGCAAGTATTTTGCAGATGCCGCAAGGACTTCTGTTTCTTCTGCACTTATAAAAATTCTTGAAAGAGTGCCTCCAAAGAATACCAGTACAAGACCTGCACAAATCCCATACAATACCCCTGTTACAATACCTTCACACAGACCTTTCTTTATACGCCCATGCTTCCCTGCACCAAGGTTCTGGCTGCAGAATGTTGAAACTGCTGTAGCTATTGCATCAAACGGGCACATTGCAAACTGTTTAATCCTCATACCAGCAGTAAAACCTGAAACATATACACTACCTAGTCCATTGTTCGCAGACTGCATAACCATGCTGCCAATAGCTGTAACAGAATATTGTAATCCCATAGGCACACCCATTACAAGCATATTGGTTACTACATTTCCTTTTATCTTACAATCATTTTTTGAAAGCCTGAGTATAGGAAACTTCTTCCACATATAAATGAAGCAGAGTATCCCGCTTACTGCCTGTGCTGTAATTGTTGCTGCTGCTGCCCCCGCACAGCCCCATTTCATAACTATAATACAGAACAAATCAAGCAGTATATTAAGTATAGTAGAAATTACAAGGAATACAAATGGGGTCTTGCTATCACCTACTGAACGGAGTATTCCTGATAACAGGTTATAAAGTATTGTAAATGGTATTCCTAGAAACAAAATTAAAAGATATTTATAAGAGTTACTATAAATATCATCGGGTGTAGACAGTATATGTAAAATTGATGGACAAAGCAATGCACAGGTCACGGTAAGTATAACTGCTGCTATAACTGACAGCAGGCCTGCATGGAATATACAGGAACGCATTGAATTATAATCCTTTGCACCAAAACGCTGTGCCACAGGGATACCAAACCCACAACATATTCCAATACAAAAACCCATTACAAGAAACTGGACACTTGCTGATGCACCAACACTTGCCAGTGCTTTTGTCCCCAGATAATTCCCAACTATTGCAGCATCAACTATATTATATGTCTGCTGGAAAATATTACCCATTAAAAGAGGAAGCGCAAATTGTAAAATCAATTTTAATGGCTTCCCCTCAGTCATGCTCTTTGCCATATTCAGCCTCCATGCCATAATATAAACCATACAAATCACATTTAGTTTGTATGGTTTTATTAGTTGCCTTTATTTATCTTTCTTAGAAAATTTTGATTTGACCTTTTCAGAAAATTTCATTTTCTTAGGTCTTGCTTCAAGATTTGAACGCAGCCCTTTGACTTCCATAATATAAATTCCACTTACTATGGCACGTATCTCTTTCTTAACTGGAACAAGTTCAAAAACCTTCTCATCACATATAAGCGGCATAATCCTTGGACCCACTTTAGCTTTGACTATTGGCACTTTCTGCCCACGCATATATTTAGGTGTCTGGTCTATAACCAGCTGTGGCAGCCCTGATTCCTTTAATTTCATACGTTTTTTATCAATTACAAGCATTGATACACTTTGTGAAGCCGCCTGCATCTCTTTTTGTGTTTCTTCCTGTTTCTTCTGCAGCTTCCTTCCATAAATAGTAAGTGCAACAAGTGCTGCAATAAGAAGCACAAGTATTACTATTACTACTATTGTCAGAGGATGTATGCCAAATACAGGAATGAACATTATCTTATCACTCATAACTAACCTCCATAATTAAAATCCGCATTACTGCAATATATTATAAAACGCAAACATAATAATAATATCACATTTTACATATTATGCAAATATTAATTATAATTCATTGGCATTTTTAAAAATTTCAACCTTTTTTTGAACAATTTTTCACTTTCGGCATTTTTACTAATAACGGGTGGTGTTTATTGTAGAATTTAACTATACAGATTGAAAGATAGCAGATATGCTACCCTTACTATACCAGAATGTACCCGCCTTGTAAATCCCTGCGGGCAGATGCGGGCGCAGTTTTAAGGCTGCCACTGCTGCCAGCCTCTCAAAGCCTGCGGTATGGATATTAAGCCAGCTTTTCTATCTCTGCCTCGAAAAGCTCCCCTGCCGATTTATACCCATGTATCCTGCGTGGGTATCCGTTTATCCAGCCCTCTATTTCTGCTATTTCCTCGTCGGTCTTGTCGTCAAAGTTTGTACCCTTTGGCACTTTGCGCCGTATCATTTTGTTTGTTACCTCATTCGTGCCACGCTCCCAGCTGCTATATGGGTGGCAGTAATATAAATGCGTCCTCTTTTCCCCCTCATTCAATATGGAACGCTCTAAGCCCTTTACGTCCGCAAACTCGCTGCCGTTATCTACTGTAATGCTTTTAAATACCTTGCCGAACAAATCAGCGCCCCAGCGCTTTTCTAAAGTATCCAGTGCGGCTACTACTGCCTCGTCTGTATGGTCTGGCAGCTTGAATATGATTTCTTCCCGTGTCTGCCTCTCTGTCAGTACCAGCAGCGTATTTTTAGATACTCCCCGCTTGCCTATCACGCTATCCATTTCCCAGTGTCCGAACTCTTCCCGCTTGTCTATCTCTTCTGGGCGTTTCTCTATGCTGTCGCCTGCTGCCGCCCTTTTCTGCTGCTTGCGCACTTTCTTATATTTCCGCTTTTTATTCTTCTTTACTGGCAAGTCCTTATTTGTCAGCTTAAGAAAAACGCCCTTATCAATATAGCTGTACAGCGTTGCCACGCAGACAGTAGTATTAAATTCCCCCTCTCTGCCCTGCGCCTTAAGCTCCCCCAGCACTGCTGCTGGGCTGTAATCCTCATTTACTATTTTGTCCTCTATGTAATTTGCATACGCAATATCATTGCCTATTTTAAGCTGTGTGCCTCTTACCTTTAAATTTTCCTCTGCCCGCTCCTGCGCCTTGTCTGGGCTGTACCTCATTTCTGTAGTCCAGTCACTATTACGGTGTTCGTATTCTCCCCTTTTCAGCTCATTATATATAGTGCTGCGGTGTACTCCCAGATGCGCCGCTATTTTTGCCTTGCTTAATCCCTCTTTAAGAAGTGCCTCTATTTTTATCCTATCTGCCCTTGTCAGCTGGTGGCTGCCTTTCTTATTTGCCATTGTTTCTGCCTCTCTTTCGTTGTGGTCTATATACGACGAAAAGCCGCAAACTCTTTTACAAGTCTGCGGCTCTTATTTCATAGCTCATTTACAGCATTTCTTACAAGCTGTGTATTTCTTCTTTGCTTGGCTTAGTGGTATGCCCTTTGGGTTTTTCATTCCAGAACAATTAGGCTTACTGTGGTACTTTTTACTGCTACGGTCTATATATACTACCGTTTCGCCCGCTGTATGCTGGCTGTGTTGCTGCTCTTCTACAATAACGTCAAGCTCTATATTGCACCCAAACGTCTGTACCCCCCCCCCCAGAAATTTCCAGTATTTCTGCGGTGTAGCGGGCATTAGGATACCTTGCCGCTAAATCTTTTGCCAGCTCTGCCGATAAATAGCCCAGTATTTTATTTCCCCATTTCACATATACGGCAGGCTCTCCGTTATATGTGGTTTTCTCTATCTCTATTTCCTCGTCGCCAGTCATGCGGCTTAATATATCCTGCCTGCTCTCCCCGTCGTCATTCTGGAAAGTTACGCCTACTACTTTTGTGCGTATCGTTTCCGCAATCCTGCTGCCAGCCGCAGGCGTTCCCGTTGCCCTCTGTGCTGGCTGCTGCGCCGCTGCCTCTTTCGCTGGTCTGCGTCCCAGCAGAAAACATACGGCAGCAATCACTATGCAGCCGATACCGCCCGTAATATTTCCAGACGGCAGCGCCACTACTCCGCTTACTGCGAATAACGCAGCAATCCCATAAAGTACCACTTTCTTTTTACCCATGATAATAAACCTCACTTCCTAATCTTTTGCCATTTTCTCCGCTATGGCAGTATTGATATATTCGCTTATGCTCTGCCCTGCTGCTTTTGCCCGCTGCTTTATTACTTCTTTTTGTCCCTTTGGCATTACCAGCTCAAACCTATCATAATTCTTTTTCTTAAACTCATTCTGATACTTTATCTGGTTAAATTCTTCTTTCTGCATTTTACCTCTTTCTTTCCCTTGCCTTATGATGTATAATCCTTTTAAACAGTCTGGGCGGCTTTGGCAAGTCCACCGCCCTTTCTGTATCCCCGCCTTACTTCTTAAGTAAGGCTCTTACTTTTTCTTTAGCCTCTTCAAGGTCTTTACACTCGTTTAGAATTTCCAGTATCTTCCTTGTTTGGTTTTCCTCGGCTGTTTCCTTAAGCAGTTCGCCTACATTCATTTCCTCGTCCATATTTTCTCCTTTCCCTGCCGCCCAGTTATTGTTACGGGTTTTATGTATCTCCCTTAACTGTCTTTATTATACTGCATATTCTGGAATATGTCAATACATATTCTGTAATATCCTCAAAAAAATAAGAGGGTAGGCAGCCCGTAAGCCGCCCTCCCTCAATCTCCCTACGCCAAACGTGTAGCATAGTCCAAACTTATCCAGCCTGCGCCGCTTTTCAGCTTGCCCCAGCCTGCCGTACTCCCTTTGCCCGCTTTCACTTCCGTAATGGTAAATACTCCCTTGCCCGTATGCTCTCCCGTCTTTGCATAGTTCGTGCCTGCGCCCGTCCTTATATTAAGGTCTAATATGTCTACCTTAACCTTAAACGGCACACTTGCCGCCGTCTGCGGCTTTTTCTGCGGTACTGCTGCCTGCGGCGCTCCTGCATACTTTTTATAATATGCCTCGCCATACTCTGCCCGCTTTTTCTGTACCGCCCCGCTCTGGTCTGCTGGCTTTTCAAATCCCAGCAGCACGGCATCAGAGGCAGCCCGCACGCTCTCTGCGCTCTTTAAGGTATTGATAACGGTTTTATATCCTTGCAGCTCGTCCCACAAAAAAGCAAGCTGCATATCCAGACTGCCGATAGATGCACCCGCCTTTTTCGCATAGTCAAAAAGCGCCTGCTTTCTGGTGTAGTACGTCCACTGCGCCAGCCCGTAGCCCGCCTTATCCTTTACAAAATTACCGTAGCTGCCATTATCCACGGCAGCCGTATACTCTGCATCTGTCATATTAAGGCTCTTGTTATAGCTGTTTTGCAGATTGCAGGAATTAAGCCCGCTTTCCGCATACAGATTACCCATTAAGCCTGCCACGGCATAGGCATTTAAGCCCTTGCCTGCCAGATAGTCCCAGATAGCCTTTTCTGTGCTGGTATTCTGTACCATGCTGCCTGCTGCCGCCTTGCTGTATACTGCCTTGCCGTCCCAGTCGTACACGGTGTAGCCGTCCGTGCAGGCTTTCTTTGCATTATCCAGAGAAGAGTAAGCCCCTATCTGGCTCTTTGCATCTTCCCAGCCCTTGCGCACACGGTATAATCTTTCTGTCTGGCTGCTGCCAGCAGATGCAGCACCACTTATCAGCTGCTTAAATTCGTCCCATGTATGCCCCGTGGTATTATATACATACGGGTTAGGGCAAATCTTCCCCGTAACGTCGTAATGCCGTATTACGTGCGACGCAGGCACATTGTACTTATCCATTAAATACCGTGTCAGCTCTGCCGCAGCCTCTACCGTTGCGTCCTCAAAATACCAGTCTTTATCTGTGGCGTTCTGCCTGCTGGTGTCTTTCTTCCTTACGCATAGCTCAATACCGATACTGTTAGCATTCCTGCACTCTGCGTGCTTGTAGCTCTTTGCGCCGCAGTGCCACGCTATGTTAGCATCTTCCACGCTCTGCCATATTTCCCCGTCAAAGCCTACAAAATAATGCGCAGAGGCGCTGCGGTCGCCGCCTGCAAAGTATTTGCAGTTTTCCTTTGCCCCGCTTAAGCCGCCCACATAATGAATTACAATGTACTTTATGCGGGAAACGTCGCCCTTATTATGGTTAAACTTGGAAATCAGTTTGTTTATTGTCCTTTTGAAAATACCCATGCTATACCTCTTTTCTGTTAAAAACAAGCGCCTGCGGTTTCCCGCAAGCGCCCTGCTGCATACTGTCTGTGTTTACTTATTTTTCCTGCTGTCTGTAGCCCTCTACGCTGCCCGTGGTGCTGTTTCCGTCCAGCTCGTCCGTGTCTGGCAGCTCGTCTGTGTATTTCCCCAGAAACGCCCGCACCGTTGCCCAGACTTTCTTAACGGGCAGCCCGCAAAGCGCCATGTTCTTAAAGATACTCACTACCTCATAGGCAATATAGAGAAGTGCGAAAAATTCAGCCACGCCCACGCTTGTAAGCCCCAGCTGGTTACGTGCTGCCTCTGGGATAAAGCCGATAAGATTAACTTTTATCAGCATATCAATAGCCAGCATGAATACAAGGGAAATCAGCATACCCACTTTACGGATAGCGCCGTCAATCCCTGCGCAGCTGTTAAACTTCTTTTCACGCACTGCCCGCAGCACTCCAAAGATTGTATCAAACACAATCGCAAGTACCACCAGCTCAATTACCTTGTTGTTTGCCGCCATGTTGATAAATTCCATAACTTTCATTTCCATAAATCCTGCCTTTCTGCTTTTGCAAATTTAATGCCCGCTCTTTCAGTTCTGCGCCGTCGTACCCTGCTACGCTTTCCCAGTTTTCCAGTGTGGCTGTCAAATCCACAATAAGCCTGCTTTGCTGTTCAATGATGTTCTGCTGCTCATGCAGCACTTGTAGCAAATCGTTACCCATGTACTCAACTCCTGCGCCTGCTGGTCTATGCCGCCTTTTGTATGGCTGCATCTGCCAGCGTTTTTATTTTCTTCCGTAAGTGGTAGCTGTCGGCGTGTCCTGCGTGTCCCGTCCAGCTCTGTATACTCTTTTGTAGCTGCTCTTTTGTGATTTTCCCGCTCTCGCACTTCTTAATTGTCCTCTTGACACGCTTAATGCTGTCTGGTCTTACTTTTCTGTGCGTTGCCCTGTGCTTGTAGCCTACAAAGTCTACGCCGTTCTTTGCTGCCAGTATCGTAGTTTTCGGATTAAGCGCAAGCCGCAGCTCGTCCCTTAAGAATACCTCAATATCTGCCAGCCAGCGCCGCAGCTCGTCCTTGTCTGGGCTTAATATTATAAAGTCGTCCATGTACCGTATGTACTGCTTTGCGCCCAGTGTGTGCTTGATGTACTTATCCAGCTTATCCAGATAAATATTAGCAAATAGCTGGCTTGTAAGGTTTCCTACGGGTATCCCTACGCCCTCTGGCATATTGCCGTTGTGGTCTATGATTTTATCCAGCAGCGCCAGTACCCCAGCGTCCTTAATAACCTTTCTTATTTCAGCCTTAAGTATGCCGTGGTCTATGCTCTGGAAATAGTGGTGTATGTCTGCCTTGATAGCGTAAAGCGGCTCGTCTGGGTGGAATTTCTGCCACTCATAAAGCCAGTTTTGCAGCGTATCAGATGCAGCGTGCATACCCTTACCTTTACGGCAGGCGTAAGACTGGGATATAAAGCGCTTGTCAAATATAGGCTCTAGCACGTTGTTTATGGCGTGCTGTACCACTCTGTCATAGAATGGCAGCGCCATTATCTGCCGCTCTTTCGGCTCGAATACCTTAAAATAATGGTACTCGCTTGGCTCATAGGAAAGGTTTAGAATGTCGTCCCGCACCTTTTCTAAATTGCCCTCTTTGTCTTTGGTAAATATCAAAACGTCTTTGCGGTATCGCTTGCATTTTCTAGCTTTGTTGTAGGCTTTCTGCACATTCGCATAATCAGCCATAGCCTCTGCAAGTGTTACCCGCTCGCCGTTCTGGTTCGTGGTATACCCTGCTCGTTTCAAAATAAAAGCTCCTGCCTTTCGCCGCAGCTACTAACCAGCAGCCCTGCTTTTTCTCTTTGCCTTACGGCGGGACAGCCGCTCTGACTCTAGGTTATTAAGCATCTGCTTAAAATCCTCTTGCTAGTGTTCCGTAGATACGCTAAGCCTATAATGCTCTCACTAAGTCACACGCCCCACGCCCGCCAATGTTGCTGTTGACGTTCCACGGGTAATTGTTGCAATTCACGGCACGTGCGCCCGCATTAGCGCCATTGTTCCAGTTGCCGCCCGCTATCAGCGCCGCCAAAGGGCTGTAGTAAGCAGCTGCCCCATATTCTTATTACTTCTTTGCTTTTACCTCTTCTATGAGTTCCCCCAGCATAACGCCTATCTCTTTCAGTTTGCGGCTGCTTGTGCCGTAGTGCTGGGCGTTCATTGCGCTATACTTCAAATCGTTTGCCAGCCGCAGCAGCTCCTTACTCTGCTGTAGCGCCGTATCCGCTGCGTATAAATGGCTTTTCGTCGCCGTCTTGTCCCACTTGATTACCTCTTGCAGCATTTCCAGTATGGCGTTTCTGGTCGCTGTTTGCAGGCTGAATTTTTCAAATTTTGGGTACTTGCTTAGCAGCGGGTATATGTATAGCAGGAAATCATATATTTTCTGGTGTAGTTGGTCTGTTTTTGCCTGCGCCGTCATTCTGCACCCCCGTAGTAGTCGGCTGGGCTTTCGCCCGCCGTCTACATGGAGTCACACGCCCCACGCCCGCCAATGCTGCCGTGGACGCTCCACGGGTAATTGCTGCAACTCACGGCACGTGCGCCCGCATGAGCGCCATCGGTCCAGCCGCCGCCCGCTATCAGCGCCGCCAAAGAATATGCGTAATACTGATAGATATTGCCAACGTCGTAATTTTTCTCGCCTGCCTTTAACGGGCTTGTCAAATCCCAGCCCCACGCCTCGCTTGCATGGTACGTGGTATTTTTGGCGTGTTCTGCCCTTGTGATAAGGTCGTTAAGCCATTCCCAGACACGCCCCACGGCATCTACGCAGCCTACGGCAGAAACGGCATTAACCACGCTGCCCGTAACGCCCCTGCCCGTGTTCGTGTTCGCCGTCCATGCGTTTGTATTTGCGTTATCCAATCCCTGCGGGCTGCCAAAAGCATAGGCACAAAACTCGCTGTAATCTGGCAGGCGCTTACCGCTCTTTGTCAGACGTTCTACAAAGTTGTACCAGTTCAGCCCCTCTGTACCCGTGGCGGGTGCGCAGTTGTAAGAGGATTTTAAGCCCTTTGCGCCGTCGTCGCTGTTAAGGTAAATGTCTACCCATGTGCCGCCGCCCAGATATACCATACCCTCTGGGCTGCATTTCGGGCGGTGTCCCAGCGTCCATACAGAACGTGGCACAATGCCGCTGCTTACTGCGCTTTCCCAGCCAGTGCCAAAGATAACGCCGCTGCTGTTCACGGGCTGCAAATTGCCGTCTACCTTACGGCAGCGCCCGTAATGAAAGCCGCCTATTTTTCGGCTGTTGCTTGCGTTCCAGCCATTAGGGTACGTGGAATTAAGGGAAATGATATACCGCTCGTCTGCCGCATCAATCCTGCTGTCGCAGATATATACGTAGTAATCATTACCCACGGCAAAAGCGCTGCCTACGTCCAGATTAGCAGCCGTAAGCACTGTGTTTCCCGTCTTAAAGATGCCAGCGCCGCCCACTGCGATAACGCAGCCCTCTACTACCGTCAGCTCGTTTGCGCCGCTGGCGTACATATACTCGTTGCTGGGCGCTACAATGTCGCTAATCATAGCCATTTTGTTTACGTTCAAAAGCGCCCTTGCGTCGGTCTTTGTCACGTCGTCAACCATTAACCTACTCATACTGTTTCAATACTCCTTTCAGTGCTTTAATGTCGTCTGTTGTCATGCCTGCCACGGTTTCTGCCGTTTCCAGCGCAATTACAGTGCAGTCTGCCGCCACTGCCTTAGACAGTGTAAGCGCCGTGCGGTCATTCGCCGCCTCTCCTGCCGCCTGCGCCTCTTCGCTCTGTACGTGCGTCACTGCCTGCACCGTCCCAGATACGCCGCCCGCCGTAAACTTCATGCCTACTGCTGCCTCGTCGCAATAAATAAGCGTTACGGCTTTCTTTTCTGGCTGCGCCTCTGCTACTGCGCACTGTATGTAGCGCTGCGCCTCTGCGCTCTCAATCTTTGCCAGCAAATCAGCCGCCGCCAGTTCCCCAGCCGCCACCATAGCAAGGCAGTTGTAATAGTCCTCTTTGGTCTTTAAAGTCTTTGGAAATCCTTTCATGGTCTGCCACCTTTCCTAAAATGTATTTGCAAGATAGGAATTGCCCGCATAAGCAAGCCCTAATACTGCCGTGTCTACCTCTCTTTCGTAATGCTGGCTCATGTAGGCTGCGCCCATGTAGCAAAGCCCTAATACTGCGTCGTGCTTATAATCAATGCCCCAGCCGCTTTCTATCCTTTTTACCCGCTCTTCCAGCCCCTTAAGCGCCTCTTTCGTTTCTGCCGTTCCTGCCGCTGCCGCCTGCGTAAGCTCCTGCACTGCTGCCGTAAGCCCGTCTATTTCAAGCTGTAGCTGCCCTGCCGCATCTTCCCCCAGCTGCCCCTTGATAGCCTCAAACCATGCGTTAAAATCGTTCTGCGCCTCTGTCTGGAAAAGCTGCATATTTGCCATAAAAGCAGTATAGGCTTTCAAAAGCTCTTCGTCCCAGTTGTTCAATGTGTTCTCAAACGTTGTGTAGCGCTCGTTAAACTGGCTTTCGTACTGCGTAAAAAGGCTTTCTGTCTGGGTTACGTAGCTTTCATATATACCCGCCAGCTCTGTAAGGTACTTTTCCATGTTCTGCTTGTATACGCTAAACTCGTCCAGCACGGCTGCGCTGTAGGTATTGAAAAAGTCCGTAAACTGCTTTGTAAGTACACTTGCGTCTATTTCCTTTACCGTCCCTACTACAATGCCGCAGACGGCACTATTAAAGCGCTGGTCTGTGATGTTCTGCGTCAGTATCTTTGTTACGCCCTTGCCTACATAAATGTCTGCAAGCGCCAGCTCCCATACTTCCGTATTACGTGTTAATGCTGCTGCCACTGGCTTTGCAGACGGCACGCCCTTAAGCACGTCTATGTAAATGTCCCGCAGCACTAAGTCCCAGCGCACTACCACTCTGTCTACCCTATTTTGCGCCCCCTCTGCCCTATCCAGCATTACGCCCTTGCTTGTTGGGTTTCTAAAGGCGTACCCGTTTATAAAGGCGTATCCCATATTTACCCTTATTTCCATGCCGCTATGTGCCACTACTTGCAGCCCGTCGCTCGGCTTTGGGAATACGCCGCTTGCTAAGAACGTGGCAAAATACCACGCCCAGTCCTCGGCTTTAAATACCCTGTCAAATTCTCCATCTACCTTTATGGCGTTAAACGGTAAGCTGTCTGCCATTCCCTCTACCTCACTTTCCTTATCTGGTCTACCAGCGTAGGCAGGCTGTCCCCAAAAGTCGCCTCTATGGTTTCCTCGCCTTTCTGGTACGTTTCTGTCACTTCTGTTATGCGTGCGTCTATCTGTATCCCCCACTTTTCCTCTTTGCAAGTGATACGGTCGCCTAAATCAAAATCGCTCTTGAATTTCAAGTTAGAATTTGTGTTTATGGTACTCACAAAGTTTATCGTTTTCCCGTAGCTTTCCAGCTCTGCGCCGCCCCTTGTTCTAAGCATAGCCAGATAGGTATTAAGCGGTATTGTTACCTCTGTTTCCCCGCTCTGGTACTTCCTTGCTATGTCCGTGGCATCACAAAAAACCTCTTCCAGCTCTAAGCCCGCCGCGCCCTCTCCGTCCACGGTAACTACGGGCTGGCTGCCGTTGTCGTCTGCCGCCCCCTGCACATAGATAAAGTTCCCGCAGTTCTCTATACTGGCTGTGTATTCCTGCTCATTCACGTTGTCAAAGTCACGGGAAAATATGCAGGGCGTGTTACCGTCATTGTTTGCCGCCGTAAGGTCTTTGCCCTTATACAGATAAAAGCCGTATTTCTTCTCTCTTTCGTTTACCAGAATGTCATAGCCCAGCTTGCCAGCCTGCGCCCTTGCCTTTACTTCCTGCCCCAGCTTTGCGTATACCTCGTTTGCGTACTCAACGCTGCTGCCTGCTATGGTATCCTGCGGCAGTATAACAAATTGCGGGAAACGCCGCTTTGCGCCCGCCCCGCTGCCGCAGTTCTTTGTTACCATTGTGTTTATAATGCTCTGGTTCGTGGCTGTCGCCACAATCTGCGGGCAGATGCAGCGCTTGTTAAGCCAGCGGCTCAACATATAGCCCTGCGCCTCTAGCTGCTCTAGCCCGTTCTCGTCTTTGGTTATGTGTACGTAGGTAATCTGCGCAGCCCTGCGCCATATCCCGCCGTCTGCGGTCTGTACTTCCTTTTTGCCGTCGTGCTTGGTAAGTATGTTGCCCTCTACCAGCAGGCGGCTGTTATTGTCCGTAATCGGCGCAAGCAGGCTGAATGTACCCACGTCAAAGTATTTCGTGTGCCATAGCAGGCTTGCCATTTCGTCTATCGTCCCCAGCGGCTCTACCGTCTTGTCAAATACCCTAATCTCCATGCCGTCACACTCCTAAAAATTCCTTATTGTAGAAAATCGCCACTTCCAGCGAATTTACGCCGCCTGCTGCATCATACCGAAAATTATTGTCGCCTATGGCAAGCTGCATAAAGGTACTGTCTACATCGATATAGCGAAAATAGTCCGTTTCTTTCCCGTCCCGTATCAGCTTAGCGCCCTTGCTGCCGTATTTCGTGTTAATCTCTATTACGTCGCCCGTCTGCATCACTGCATTTACTTGTATAAATTCCTCTGTATCCACGTTTAGCAGTATAGGATTGCTTACCGTCCCCAGCGCCGTAAACCGTATGCGCATACCCGTTGATACGTCGCCCTCGTTATAACAGTCCACTATCACGCTCTCGGCTCTGTATCCAAATATCATGCTTTTACTGTCGTCCTTGTCAATCACGCAGGGGAAATGCCAGGCAGCCACCCAGCTTGCTATATCCTCTTTCGTTTCGTCCTCTTCACGCCAGAACGGGTTAAGGCACTCTAGCTGGAAAGCAAATTCATACAGCACGCTTTTTCTCTCTATCTTCGGCTCTCCAAACGTCCTGCAATTTATCACACGCTTAAAGCTGCCATATTCATAAGTCAGAGTGCCGCCCAGCTCTGGGTTAAGTATTTTAAGCATCTGGCGGCGCAGCTGTAATGCCTGCGCCTTGTCCCGTGTGTTAATATGCCCTAAAATATCCATATCCCGTGCCTCTATGCGCTGCCCTACGTATGTGTCGCCGTGCTGCCCCATGCTGTTTGTGCTGTAAATGACATTCGTAACGCCCGCTATGCCGCCTACGTCCTTGCTTACGTTACAGAAAAATATACTGTCCGTCCCCAGCTCTAGGCTCTCGCCCCGTGAATTTGTAAATATCAGCTTTTCGTTTTCCATGCCTTATACCGTCCTTGCTATCATTCTAAATTGCCTTGCAGCCTCTTTTTGCTGCTTTGCGTAATCCGTTGTATTTGCGTAAATGTTCTGTATCACGGTAAAGCCGCCTGCTGCCCCGCCGCCTTTCGGCTTTGGCTTTTTCGGGTTTCCGTCGTCGTCCGTGTCGTATGTAAAATCTTTGTTTACATTTACTTTTGCGCCTACGTCAAACTCCTGCGGTATAGCGTCCTCTATCTGCTTGTTTACGTTCCCCATTTCATCAGAAAAGCCCACGCCTATACCTTGCGCCAGATATACGCCTACTTCGTCACGCATCAGCCTAGACGGGCTATTTATTCCAAAAAGCCCTTTTAAGAAGTCCGTAACATTTCCTACCCAGCCGCTTATTTTATTCTTTATCCATTGCGTGCCATTGCTTATGCCGTTCCAGATGCCAGAAACAATGTTGCTGCCAATATCTGCCATAGTGCTACCGATACTGCTAAATGCGCCCGTAATGCCGCTTATAACATTCCTCATACCCTCTACCGCTTTATTTTTTACCTCTGTACCCCACTGGGCTACTTTGGATATTGCGGCAGAAATGCTATTATAGATTTTCTGCGGCACTGCTTTTACAATGTTCACAATTCCAGTAACCATGCTATTCATTACCTCTTTGGCTTTCGTAAGCATATTGCTACCCCATGTAGCCACTTTGGTAACTGCGCCTACTATGGCGTTCCAGATTTTCTGCGGTACTTCTTTCACAATGGTTACAATTCCAGTAACCATGCTATTCATTACCTCTTTGGCTTTCGTAAGCATATTGCTACCCCATGTGGCTACCTTTGTAACCGCA
>VSNJ01000001.1:76094-76400 GCA_009774235.1 Lachnospiraceae bacterium | reverse complement strand
CCTATGATGCAGTTCCAGATTTTAGCGGGTGTTTCTTTCACAATGGTTACGATTGCCGTAAGCATTGTGTTCATTACCCCTTTGGCTTTCGTAAGCATATTGCTACCCCATGTGGCTACCTTTGTAACCGCACCTATGATGCAGTTCCAGATTTTAGCGGGTGTTTCTTTCACAATGGTTACGATTGCCGTAAGCATTGTGTTCATTACTTCTTTGGCTTTCGCCAGCATATTTGCGCCCCATGTGGCTACCTTTGTAACCGCACCTATGATGCAGTTCCAGATTTTAGCGGGCGTTTCTTTCACA
>VSNJ01000001.1:0-75994 GCA_009774235.1 Lachnospiraceae bacterium | reverse complement strand
ATGGTTACAATGTTCGTAAGCATTGTGTTCATTACCTCTTTGGCTTTGTTCTGCATATTCAAGCCCCATGTGGCTACCTTTGTAACCGCACCTATGATGCAGTTCCAGATTTTAGCGGGCGTTTCTTTCACAATGGTTACAATGTTCGTAAGCATTGTGTTCATTACCTCTTTGGCTTTGTTCTGCATATTCAAGCCCCATGTGGCTACTCTCGCAATGGCATTTACTATGCCGTTCCAGATTTTCTGCGGCAGCTCCTTTACAACGTCTATAACTTTGGTTACAAACTCTGTAATGACTGTGCCGCCTTTTTCTTTCATGCTTGCGCCCCACTCGGCTATTTTTTCTATGCCTGCCGCTATCGCCTGCGGTATCTGTGTTGGCAGCTCCTTTAGCTTGTTTAAAATCGTTGTCACAAGCTGCCCCGCTGCCGCCACAATTTTAGGCAGCCCCGTTATAAGCCCCTCTACAATGGCTACAATAATCTGCGGTACTGCCGCTATAAGCAGCGGAATTGCATCTATAATGCCGTCCACAAGTGCTACTATAATGTTGCCTGCGCTCTCCAAAATAAGCGGTATGCCCTCTACCAGCGCATTTATTATGCTGGTTATAATCTGCGGCAGTTTCTCTATGATGACTGGCAGCGCCGCTATAATCCCGTCTGCAAGCCCCGTTACAAGCTGTAAGGCTGCGTCTATCAGCATAGGCACGTTGTTTATCAGCGTTTCCGTTATGGTAAGCACTGCGTCTATTACGCTTGGTATCAGCTCTGGCAGTGCCTCCCCCAGCCCTTTTGCCAGCCCCGCAATAATCTGTACTGCGCCCTCTGCCAGCGACGGTATCAGCTCCACAATGCCGTTAATCAGAGTGGTTATTATCTCCGTTGCGCTCTCTGCCAGTGTCGGTATCGCCTCTACAATGCCGTCCACAAGCCCCGTAATCATTCCTACGCCCGCCTGCACGATTGCTGGCGCACTCTCTACAATGCCGTCTACAAGCCCGTTTACAAGCTCTACGGCAAAGCTGGTAATCTGCGGCAGCATTTCTGCCAGCCCGTTTACCATATTGCTTAGTGCGTCGCCAAAGCTCTGCGCCAGTTTCCCCATATCGCCGCCCGCCTCTGCCGCACCCTGCGCCAGCTCGTTTGCAAACTGGCTGAAAATCGGTAGCGCCTGCTCGCCTATCGGCATGATAAAGCTGGTCTGTAGTATCCTGCCTGCGCCCTGCATAGCCTCTGAAAATGTGTCATATTTTACGGCGTTAATCTTCCCCATAGCGTCCGTGGTCTTGCTTATCTGCCCCTCAACGTCCATAAGCGACGTGCAGGCATCAGCGCCCATATCTTCCCACATAGTACCCATTAAGCCCACGCCCGCCGTATACTGTAGGCTCTTGTCGTCGCAGTTCTTAAGCGCCTCGCTTACTTGGCTCATAGCCTCTTTTGCACTGTCGCCGCCTTTTTGGAATTTCCCTACCACTTCGTCTGCGTTAAGCCCCAGACTTGTAAGGTATTCGTTTGCCGTCCCGTCATTCATGCGGATACTAAACTCCTTAAAAGCGTCGCCCATCTTGTCTATGCTCCAAACGCCAGTAGCAGCGCCATTAGCGATAGAGTTAAACATATCCTCTGCGCTTAGCCCTGCCTGCGAATACTGGTTACTGTATTCGTTGATAACGTCCAGCAAATCCCCGTTCTTGTTAAGCCCGTTCTGTGCGCCCTGCGCAATAAGGTTATATGCCTCGTCAGAGGATACGCCGAATTTTTCCATAAGCTGCGTTGCGGCTCTGGTGCTTTCCGCTACGTCAAAGTCAAACGTATCCCGCAGCGCTAATGCGTTGGTCGTCATTTTTTCCAGCTCGTCTGCCCCTAAGTCGCCTGCCTGCTGCCGTACCTCTGCCATAGCTGCCGCTATGTCCTCAAAGCCTTCGCCAAAATTAGCGTTATAGATGTTCTCCATAACCTGCTTGTACTGCCCTGCGTCCTCTGTAGCCGTCCCCGTGGCTGCGCAGAAATCATTTAAAGCGCCCTTTGCCTCGTCCGCTTGGCTTACGGCATAGCCCAGCCCCGCCACTACCGCCGTACCGATTGCAGCCGCAGCCGCCCCCACTGCCGCTATGCCTTTCGCCATAATGCCGCCCAGATTTCCCATAGCAGACGCTAGCCCGCTATGCCCCTGCTCGGTTTCTGCAAGCTGGTTTTCTACGTCATATAAGGCGGCTCTTTCATTGTGCAGCTGTGTTTCAAGCTCTTTAGCCTCGCTGCTGGTTTCCCCGTACTGCCTTACCATGCTTTCATAGGCTCTTTCTGTTTCCGCTACCTTTTTTGCCTGCTCGTCATACGTCCTTTTAAGAACTTCCTGCTTTTCAGCCACGGCTTTTGCGCTGTCCGCATTGTTTTTATACTTTGCGTTTACTTCCTGCAATTCTGCGCCCAAAAGGGATAAGTTTTTATCTATCCCCTGACAAGCCGCCTCATACTGCCGCTGCGCCTGCACGCCCTCTGAAAGTTCGTTTTCTACAGACTGCAAGGCAGCGTCAGTATCAAAGAGTGCCGCCTCTGCATAGTTCAAATCTCTTTGCAGCTTTTGTGTAGCCTCGCTATTCTCGCCCGTTTGCTGTGCGCATCTCTCTAACGCCTTACGTGCCTCTTCTACTTTCTTTGCCTGCTCTGCATATTTTTCAGATAAAACGCCCTGCTTTGCCTTTAATGCCTCTATGCTGTTTTCGTTTCCTTTGTATTCTGCGGTTACTCGGCGCATTTCAGCATTAAGGTTTTTCAGATTATTGTTTATATCTTTGCAGGCTGCCTTGTATTCTGCCTCGCCGTCAAAGCTAAGCCTTGTTTTTATATTTTCTGTCTTATCAGCCATTCGCTACAGTCCCCCTAACGCTATGTCAATGTCGTCCAGTCCCTCTGTCGCCTGCGGTACTGCTGCCCGTTCCTGCCTAAAAATGTGCGGGTTATATTCCTTGTGGTATCTGAATAGTGTCACAATCTGGTACGGCGTTTTTCTCCATGCCTCACGCTCCCTATACCCCAGCAGCACCATAGCGATATACAAAAGCCGTGCAGTGTCTAGCTTTCCTGCACGGCTTTCATTTCCCCCGCCTCTTCGTCGTCCTCTGTTTCGGTATCTCTGCTGCCCTCTCCGTCGCCTGCTGTGCCTGCTGCAAACGACGCAAAAATAGCCCGCTGTACCTCTGCCAGATTTCCCATATGTATCAGCCTGCCTATCTGCTGCTCTGTGAAAAGCTGGGCGTTCTCGTCCTCTTCTAAAAGCCCCTCATTGATAAGCATTGTAAGCAGCCATTTTGTATCCTTTACCCAGTCTGGGTTACTCTGGTTAAAAGCCTCGCCCAGCTTGTCATAGCCGCCGAATTTCGTTTGAATTTCGTCCAGTGCGTTAAGGGTAAAAAGAAGTCTGTACTCTTTCCCTTTCAGCGTTACTGTATAGCCGCCGTCTTTAATTGCGCTCATATCAACAAATTAAGGCGCAGCCATGTGCTGCGCCTTTTCTCCTTTCCCTTTTATTCTGTTTTATACTGTGGGTATCGTTTCTGCTGGTTCTGGCACTTCCGTAAACCATGTTTTAGCTGCGTCGCTGTCCTCTGTGCCTACAAAGTCAGCTTTCCAGCGTCCGTCGCTCTTCCTTGCCGTAAAGTCTGCCTCAATGTCTGGCGTGTTAAACTTGATGCTTTCGCCCTTTGTTTCGTACTTTTCAGACGGCACTTTAAACTTAACCTTAAGTAGCCAGACGTAGCGGAAACGCCCGCCCGTTTTCTTTGCCCTAAAGCCGATAGCCACATATGGCGGCTCGTCGTCCTTTCCAGCCCATACTACCTTATTCTGGTCTACCATCTGCCCCAGTACCTCTGCCAGCACTTCCGGCGTAAGGTCTTTTACGCCCAGCTTAAGCGTGCCGCTGGCAAACTCTGATACGCTCTCACTCAGCGTATCGTCTGCGTATAAGCTGCCGTCTGCCGTCTTTACTGATAAATCAGCCGTCATAGCCTCTGCCATTCTCTTAGGCGTGCCGTAAGTTTCCACGCCGTCTGCCTCTGTGCATATTGCGTAGAATAAATCTCTTAATCCCAGTGTCATTGTCTTGTCACTCCTTTAAAATTTCGATTGTGATAGGTACTAGCCAGTACCCCGTTTCTGTTTCGTAGTTCTCTGTGTCAACGCTGTTAATATAAACGTCTGCCGCCCGCAGCACTTCCAGAGTTTTGTTAAGCTGTGCCTCAAAGTCGCCTTTATAAAAAAGCGTTACCCTATACATTTCCCTGCTTTCGCTCTCTGTGTCGTCTGCATTTACTACAGCGTCGCCCAGCAGCCGCAGGAAAGTATAATAGGCTTTCGGCTTGCATCTGCCAGTATATACGCCCCGCTGTGCTGGCAGCCCTGCGCTCTCTAAAATCTCTTTTATGCTGCTCATTGTCCCTGCTCACGCTCCCATACTTCCATTTGTGCATCAACTACTTTTTCGTGTGCTTTCGCATTTGCTACCGTCATATAAGGGCGGGCTGCTTTTTTACTTGTGCCGTATTCGTTTATAAATCCTATCGTTGCATATCTTACTTTGCTTTTATCGCCCTTTCTGTCATTTCCGTGCTTTGCCCTGCCCTGCGGGTATACATCAATATGTTTTTCCCTGTCGCCGCCCTGCACTTTTGTAGGCTTTATTGCTTTGATAAAGCCAGCGGTTTCCTCAATCCCCATGGCTTTTGCCTCTTCCCTTTGCGCCTCTACCAGCACTGCTGCCCCTGCTTGCAGCATTTTAGGCACTGCCCTTGTTGCTGCCTGCTCTCTCCTGCTAAATGCCTCTATTACCTCTTCCAGCCCCACCGTAGTAAACTCTGCCATTTTATTTGCCCCCTTTCTGTTGATTTTCATTCGACATTGTTCTATAATTTTCTTAAAAACGATAGAAAGGTTGTGTTTTATATGAAAAAGAAAACTATAGTCTTTTCCTGCCTTGCCGCTCTATTCCTTTTATCCTCTTTTAGCGGATTTGCAGGCGGTCTTGTTTCTGGTGGCGTTGGCTGCCTTGTTATCTGTGGTATTTTTGCTTTTCTGGCTTTCCGTTCTGCTAAATCGGTTACAGAAACAAATATGGAAGTACCGCAAACGCCTAACCGTTTTACCCCCCACCCGAACAAAAGTTCGTTTTCTCAATCCCTGCATGATAATACAGTAAATACCGATACGGCAAAAGCTCCCGCCGCAGCGCCAGTACCCAGCGCTCCTGCACAACGTCAATCAAAATACATATTTGCGCCTATAAAAGTCACTGGTGTAACTTTTAATAATGACGACGGCTCTTCACGCCAACTTATTTTGCGCAAACTTCATTTTCACGATAGCCCGTTTAATGAATATGCCGACGTTGAAATAAAGCAATATGAGTATAAAGGGCAGCCCGCTTACGGTGTCTATGTCAACAATATGCAGATAGGAAACATACCCGCTGATTTGATACCTTTTATACAGGACAATATAGAACGCATTGAAAGTATAAGTTATATTGATGTATACGGCGGCGGTCAAAAAGACGGTAAACCTATTTCTTACGGCTGTAAAATCACATTACGCTTTTTAAAAGACAATCCACCTATCAATGTTCCAGATACTCTGAAAATAAATGATTAACATTTCCTGCGGCGGTATCCCCGCCGCTTTTATGTTCCCTCGTCCTTATGTCGCAAGTCCGTAAGCGTAAGCTCTATGGTATCGTCGTCTATGTCGTAGGTCTTAAGCACAAAAAAGCGCCGCCCGTCCATTTCTATTGTGTCCTCGCCCTCATAGTCTGCCTTATGTACCTCGCATTTTGCCTCTACCACTTTGCCCGTTTGCTGGCTCTTAAAATACTCGCTGTAGCCTACTTTCTTCTTGTTGCAGAAAACAGTGCGGGCGCTCTCCTGCGGCTCATTCTCAAAGCCCCCAGCGTTTACCCTCTCGTCTGGCGGCTGCTGGCTGATTATTGTAAGCTCGTCTGCCCATGCTGCCATATCATGCCCCGCTTTCTGCGCCCTCGGTGTCCGTTTCGGACACTGGCGGCGCTGTGTTGTACTCCTGCGACAAGGCAAGCCGCATTTTCAGCGTGTCGTATGACTGCCTAAACTTCTCCGCTTTGTCGTTGTAGCCAAATTCTGCCTTGCAGTAAAGCGTTACCGCCCTTATAATCAGTGCGTCGCCCTCGTCTATGGCTTTTACCCCGTCATTTGCAAGGTCAGCTTTGCAGGCGGCTATACAGTCCTCTATTTCTGCCGTTATTTTCTCGCTGGTGCTGCTGATACGCAGCGCCGCCCGCATTTTCTCTGTTAATGTTGTGGCATCTGCCGCCATGCGCTGCACCCTCTTTCTGGTTATCCCACAATCTCTGCCACGCCTGCTGCCACCAGCTCTGCCGCACGTTCCCCGCTTACGCTGTAAGCCTCTCCTGCGTCCTTAATCTGGTTAAGCTGCTTGTCTAAAAACCTTGTGACGGCTTTTACCTTTACCATCCCTGCCGCCTTTCCTGCCTCTTCCTGCGGCTTTTTGGCATCTTTGGTATTTTCCTCTGCTGCGCCCTCTTCCGTCGTTTCCTGCCCCGTCTGCGGCTCTCCTGCGGTGTCCTCTGCCTCTTCCACTGTCTGCCCGCCTGCTGCCCGTTCCTCTTCCTGCCGTGCCGCCTCTTCCTCAAAAAGCGCCTTTTCCTCTTCTGTAAGCTCTCCCTCTGGTACGTCCACCTCTACTGCTGCAATTCTGGCTATAATATCCTCTGCCTTTCCAGCAGCGCTTACGCCCATATCCTTTGCCAAAGCCTGCAAGCTCTTATAATCCATGCTTTTCAGCTGCTCTGCGTCTAAATGTCCTTTCATGCCCTTTACCTCATTTCTGGCAGCCAGCGCAGGCACGCCAGCCGCCGTATTTTTATTACACTGCCTTGATTGCCTTTTTGATAAGAATAATACCGTTGGTGTCTGCCGCCTTGCCGTCTACTACCATTAAGCACTTATTCTTAATCTTGTTGTTGTCGTGGTCAGTCCACTTAGTTACCTGCATTTCCATGTTGGTGTTAATCACATAGTCGGACAGTTTCATAAACACTGCGAACACGTCGCCCGCTGCTGCGTCGTCCCAGCTCGGTAAAATCTCGTCCTCTACCGTTTCCACCGTCTTACCCATAAAGCGGTAGCTTTCCTCTCCGTTAATGCCGTAGTTCGTGCGTCCTATCGGCTGCCCGTTCTTATCTTCCATGCCGTCAATGCCAGCGTCAAAAGTAGACTGGTTCATAATAAAGCTGCCGTTTCTGTAGGCTTTCTTAATCTTTCCTTTTACCTTGTGCCAGCCTTTCCAGCTTGCATATTCCTCTTCTGTCAGTTCCACCACTGCCAGCACTCTTGCATCTTTCAGAACGCCCAGCGGCTGCCCCTCGCCCGTTCCATTGAAAATTGCAATCTCAATAGCCTTAACCATTGCCTCTGTCGCCATAGGGATAAATAAATCCGTGAACATTTTTAGCGTAACCACGTTTGCTAAGATGCTCTGGGAAATCTTGCACTCTAAGCCGTAGTAATTGAATGTCACGGAATTTTTGGCGCCGGCTTTCTGGTCGTCGCTGCTCTCTTCCTCTGCAATCCAGTGCGCTGTAGGCTTTAAGTCGGCAATAGGGATTGCTACGCCGCCCTGCACATTGATTTTACGCACCTGTGCATAAATGCTGCCGTAGCTTTCCAATTTCTGAATGATTTCATTCATAATGGACGTAGGGATAACCGCCCCACTGTCTGCCGTCGTGGTCGTTTCCGCAGCCCTAAACTCTGCGGGGATTGCTGCACCCCTGCATACATAATTCATAAATGCTTTTCGGTATGCTACCGTGTCGTATCTGTCCTCTGGCTCTTTCGCCTGCGGCTGTGCGCCTCCTGCCCCCGCAAAACTCCTAAGTAACGTAGGCTGCGTGCCGCTGCCCTCGCCCTCGTCGCCTACGGGTTCGCCTGCCGCAATTCTGGCAAGCAAGGCGCTACGCCTTTCTGCCGCCGCCTGCAATGCCGCCCGCTCTTCCTGCAATGCCTCTACCTCTTTTTCCAGCGCCTCAATTTCTGCCGCTGTCAGTTCTGCCGCCCTTGTGGTAAGCTCCTGCTTAATCTGGGCTAATCTTGCCTCAATCTCTTTCAATCTCATTGTTTCTGCTCTCCTTTTCTGGTTTTGATTTTCTTATAGGCTTGCCATAATCTTTAGTAAATTTATACGCCGCTGTAGCAACTCCTGCCGCTCCTGCTCATAACTCCTATGTGCAAAAGCACGGGCGCTTATTTCCGTATCGCCGTTTGCTGGTATGCTTACTGCGGATACGTCATAAACCTTTTTGATTTTTAATATTGTTCTGGTGTGCGTGGCTCTTTCGTAGCTTTCCTCTGCCACTGTAAATGCCCATGACATTTTAGTTATCATGCCTGCCTCTATGTCTTGGTACAGCCCACGGGCTAAGTCTGTCCTGCCTAAATCGGCTGCTATCATAAGCCCTTTTGTGTCTGGCTCTAAGATAAGCGTTTTATTTGACTGTCTTGCAAATACCCTGCCCTCATGGTCGTACTGCATGATAACGTCGCTCATGTCTGCGCCGTCCAGTGCGTGTGCGTCTATTCTTTCGTAATACTTCGTGCCGTCCTCAAACTCATAAAGCAGATACGGCACGTTAAACGTGGTGGCGTATCCCTCTACGTAAAAATCCGTCTGTATCCGCTTTTCGGCAGCCCCAGCGGTCAGCGGTGCTGCCAGCGTCCTATATTCCCGTTCTTTCTTAATCGGCATCTTTTACACCCTCTTTCTGCCCGCTGCCGTCCTGCGGCGGCTCTGTCTGTGTTTCCTGCGTCTGTCCGTCCCCTGCTGGTTCTCCCGCCTGCTGCCCCTTGCCGCTCTCCTGCGGCATCTGCTGTATGATTATCTGCGGCTTTTCCTCTCCCTTACCCAGCTGGCTTACTTCCGTGTATTCCTTGCGGATATAATACTTGTCGCCGTCCTCAACGTGCGCCATGTTCCATATATCCATCACGCCGTTACGGTTCAATAATGCACGGTCAAAAAGCTGCGTGCTTACTTGCAGCTTTGTTGCGTTGCTGGCATATTGCAGGCGGTTAGCCGAAAACGTAATAGCGTTACCGCACGCCCTCTCCCTCTCGGTAAAGCTCATGTTTGTCATTACAAGCGATAGCTGTATTGCAAACTGTTCTATCTTTCCCTCATAGTAGGCGTTCCACGTTTCCTCATTGAATTTGTTTTGCAGAATATCCATGTTTGTACCAAAATGCGTACATACATTGTCTTGTATAAGCTGCATCTGCAAAGCGTTTGGCGTGTATGGCTTGCTTTCCACTTGCTTAAGCTCGCTGAATTTATTGTCGTAAATAATCATGCCACTGTCATTCTCTGCGCTTAAGTTTTCCTCTGTAAACCTCTGCCGCTCTTTTTTTATGTCCTCTGGCTTCAGCATATTTGCCACCTTTGCCAGAAAACGTATATTTGCAGAATTTTTGACGGCATTTATAATGCCCTCATTCTGCGTATGTATCAGCTGCATTGTTGGCTGTAGCGTGCTGTTGTCCTCTCCGAAAAGGTCGTCTTTATATTCAAAGTCTGTCAGTATCCCCACCTTTTCAAATTCAATAGCGCCATACTCGCCATTTGCAAAAAGATAGCGTAGATATATGCCGCCGTTTACTTCCCTTACCTCGCACCGTTCCGCTCGCAATGGATACCAGCCGCAAAGCGTCCCGTTCTCGTCCTCGATAGGCACAATAAAAGCGGTGTGTTCCACCGCTACATAGGTCGCCAGCCTTTTTATGAATTTTGTAGTATCCATGAAATAGTTAGGTTTGTACTGTAGCGTCTTTTCCAGCCGCTTTAATGCGCTGCCCTCTATCTCTGGCTTTAGCTTGCTGCAATGCGTTGCAAAGCTGTTTATTGCCGTTCTGGTTAAGTCCATTTCATATACGCCGCCGCTATAGCTGGTAAATGTAGGGCTGTACCCGTTAAGCATCTTGAAATAATTTCCCAGTGCTTTTAATTCTTTTTTGTGAAAAAGATAATCTAAGAATTTGATACCGTCCACTCTCCTTTCTATGCGGCATTTTTAAGCAGCTCGCCGCACTCTTCCCAGTATTTTTGTCTTACCGTCATAGCGTCTATGACGGATACAAAGCCGTCGATATGCGCCCGCTGCTCTATCTTTATCGGTCTAAATTTCCTTGTTTCCATGTTGTGCTTAAGCGCAACATTCAAGAAATGTGTCTTTAGCAAATTATTGTCTGCAATCTTGAAATTGCCGTCTTTTATGATACCCTCAAACTCCCGTATGACTGGCGTTAAGTTTTCTCCTTGATGCACGTCGTCTGTCTGGAAACCGTAGTCTTTCAATTCCTCAATCAGATATTTTGCCATGTATCGGTCATACCCTATCTTGAGTATATAAATACCATAATTTTCTACCAGCCCCGTAAACCATGCGTATACGTCGTGGTAGTCTACGTAGTTGTCGCCGCTTAAGGTTATCAGCCCCTTTTTAACAAAAATGTCATACGGCACACCGTCCGTAGCCTGCAAGGTTTCCACTCTGCCCCGTGGCATAAAGAATTGAGTAAACGCATAAAGCACGCCGCCCTTTTCAATTACCACGCTTGCTGCGGTCAAGTCCGTTGTCTGGCTTAAGTCTATGCCGCCCACGGCGTAGCAGTCCCTAAAGTCCTCTAAGGTCTTTTCAATGCCTGCGCCGTCCACTGTCGCATATTCCAGCCATGCTATAGAGCTGTTCTGCTTGATATTGCAGTATTTTGTTAAAAATTCTGCCCGCTTGCTTAAGCTGTTTTCTGCTACTGCTATCTCGTCCATGAAAAAGCTCTCTGGTACAGATACGCCCATGTTAGGGTTAGCTTTCTTAAGCTCTTCTATATCGTTCCACTTTTCCACGTCGTCTATCATGTATAAGAACGGCAAAAGCCGCCTTTCCTTGCTGTTGCCCTTTAAAAAGCTGGTGCTTCGTTTCATCAGCTCATCATAAATGCTGTCGTTTATGTATCCAGCGGTACTGATAGATAAAATCATAGGCTGGCGGCGTGCGCCTAAAGCGGATTTCATAACCTCATACTGCTTTAGCCCTGCGTCGCCGCTCCATGCCGCCATTTCGTCACATACCACCAGCTGCGGGTTAAATCCGTCAGACTTCTTGGCGTTAAATGCGATAGGCTTTACAAAGCTGTTTGTTTCCTCGTAGTAAATATCGCTGCGCCGCTTTTTCGCCAGCTCGTTTAGCTCGTCCTCTGCCTGCACCATTTTATAAAATCCGTCATACACAAGCGTTGCCTGGTCTAACTTCGGCGCTAAACAATAGATTTCCTGCCCGTACTCTGGCTCTAGGTACACCATGTATGCAATAATCGCAGATGCAAACAAACTCTTTCCATTTTTTCTGCCAATTACTATAAAAATCTCACGGAAAATGCGTGTTTTTTCTGCGTCTTGTATTCCAAAAATTACAGAAACTATGGCTTTCTGCCATAGTTCCAGCTTGATTAAATCGTTGCGCCCCTTGCTGTGGTGGCAAAAATTTTCTATAAACTTTATAGCCTTGTTTGCCGCCTTTGCATTAAAAAAATACTCCTGCTTTTCCAGCCCGTCCACAATGATTTTATAGATTGCCTTTATCCATTTTCCCGCTACAATTTCGCCGCTTGTAATCTTAGCGTGGTACTCATAGATATAGTTTTTATACGGCACTTTCGCCTACTCTTCCCGCAGCGCCTCTAGCCTGCTTTTCTTCCGTTTTGCAGCTGGTACTAAATCGGTCAGCTGCTTTATGACTGCTGCATAATTCTTGCTTAATGCTATGTACGTGTCTGCCTCTGGGCTTTTCTTTGTCCCGTACTGGTTCTCGCCGTTCTTATACTCGCTCGTCCAGCCGTCCTGCTCTATGATTTCCTGCAAGTCGTCAAGCTCCACGCTCATAAATGCAGCCTTTTCTATCAGCGGCGTTACTAAGTTTTTCTTATTCTCGTCTAAGTCCTTGAAAATCCTTTTAAGCCTGCTCTTTTCAGACTTAATACGCTGTTCTTTTGTCTTTTCCGTCTTTGTCGCCATTCCTTTTACCCCGCTTTCCTCTCCTGCACCCCACCACACCCCCTACACCACGTATGCGCACGCCCGTAGGGTAATTTTAGGGTATCCCCCTCGGTATTTTCCCCCTTTAATTATTTTTCTGAATAGGGGGGGACTATGCGCCCGTCTGCGTCAAAACCATACCGCAGCTTTGGCGCTCGCTTATGATGCTCTTTATTATGGCAGTCTTGGCATAGCGCCTCTAGGTTATCCCAGTTAAGCGTTATGTTTGCGTCGTTAATGTTTGCCCGTGTTATGTAGCGCTTGTGGTGTGCCACCTTTGCAGGCTCTCCGCAGCGCTCGCATATATAATCTTGTGACATTAAGTAAGCGGCTCTGGTATTCTCCCATGCCGCCGATAGATAGAAACTCTTAGCCCATGCTTTCATACTGTCCCCGCTCCTTTCCCTTTGTATTCCCAGCGCCCTAAGTTTCATGCGCTGGGTAGAGGCTAAAGAATGAAAACAAAAAAGAGTAGGCTACTGCTGCCGCATCACGGCTAAGCTATCGCCTACTCTTTTCATGTTACCATTATACAGCTTTCAAATTCCCATGTAAACACCACGTTTTTACCACGGTATTACCACGCCTGCTGCCAGCCTGCTATTTTAGCTTATCCTCGTCTATGCCCCATAACAGTACCGACAACTCATTGATTATGCCAGTTACCCAGCGCCTCGGCGTGTTCTTCCCCGTCCCCAGTTTCTCTGCTATTGCCTCATAGTCCCAGCCCTGTATAAAATACAGCTCAAAAGCCTTATACTCTATTTCCCTGCCAGCCATTCTGCGCCTATGCTCTATCTCTTCTACCGCCTTGTCTATGTGTGCTGTCATAATCAGAGTTTTAAATCGGCTGCGCCTCACGCTCTCTAAGTACGTCCTCTGCTGCTCGTCGGTCATTCCCTTAAGCTCTAACTGCTCGCCGTCGCTTATGGCGTTCTCGATATGGAAAGCGGCATCACGGTAGCATTTCATAAGCGTAAAAGTATTGTGGTACTTATCACGCTTGCGCTCTTTTTCTTCCTGCCTCTTGTACTCGGCTACTGCTGCCCGTGCCACTTTCTGTATCAGCTGCTCTACCTCTGGCGTTACTTCAATCGTTGTTTCCTGCATCTTCCTTGCCCTGCCTTTCATTCATTTTTATCAGCCGCCCGTCAATATCCAGCAGCACCATAATTACAATAACCATTAAAAAATTAGTCATGCCTGCTCTCTCCTTTCCTGCACGGTGGAAACGGACAGCGCCTACAGTCCCGCTTTTCGCAAGTCCCCTTGTAGCTCTCTCTGTATCTCTGTTTATCTTCAACACTCCAAAACACTACCCTTGTTTTTATCCCCGCATCTTCCAGACGCTCTTGTATCCCTCTAAGCTCCCGTCTATAAAAATCTTCTCTATGGCTCATACCCCGCCTTGTGTAATCTAATGGCGCTGCCTCTGTATCTAGCAATTCTTTTAAAATCATTGCTGTTGTTTCCCCGTACCGTCTGAAATGTCCCAAAACTATAAAGCTCTTTTGCCATGTAAATAACTTAAATCCTAATGCCGCCTCAATACGCTTAAATAATTCCTCGTATTCTGGGTAAGGATTTACATAAATCCAGCCGTTGCCTTTTTCGCTCATTTTAGCACCCCGCTTTCATACGCCGTAATGACTGCTGCCCGTAAGCCGTCTGCTGCATCATTCCTGCGCTGTATCCTATCTGGGCTTGTCTGCCTTATATGCTCTAAGTGGTCGCTCTCTAATATCTCCGCTATCTTTTCTGCTGCCTTTTGGCTATATGTAACGGCTCTAAGCTCATCAGCGCCGCCCAGTGCGTTTATCTCATACACTGCATGAAAGCTGCTGCCGTATTCCCTCACTTGCCAGCTGAATGTACGCCCCTTAATCTCTATCGGCTGCACATTATCGGCAACATTCCTGCATACCGTCCCTGCCGTATCAAAAGCCCCGCCCAGCCCCCGCATAAAAGACGCTAAAGCGTTTGTAAATGCCTCTGCCGCTCTTGTGGCTACAGATGCAAGGTCTATGCGGTTTATATTCTTAATTGCCTTTTTCGCAAGCCTGCGCTGCTTGCGCTTATCCAGTTCTAAAGGTGGGTTTACTCCATGCAGTTTTTTATAATTCTTTTTCCACTGCCTATACTTCATGCTGTTCTACCTCTCTTTCCCGTGCTATACCTTTTACCCAGATAACCGCCCCTTGTGGGTGCTTATACGGTATCGGCTTTTGGTACTGCACACAATTTTCAAGTACCCATGCGTAAGGAACACTGTAAGGCAGGCTTTCCCAGCCCGCCTCTATACAGTGCTTTCCTCTGTTTTTCTCGTACCTCTCTTTTGTAAGCTCTATGCAGTCTACAATATCCACTTGTCCCATAATGTGACTGCTGCCGCTTTGGATTAAATATATTGTGCCTCTCTTTTTTGTCCTGCTGCCCCGTATTTCCCAGCTTTTCAAGCCGCTTAAAATCAGCCTTAACCACTTTTCTTTGATTATCAGCCCGTCCATGCCTACTGCCCGCCTTTCTGGTAGTCCTCAATGCTCATTTGTCCCGCTATCTGCTCTGCCCCCCCCCGCTGCGTCCTGCGGCTCTGTCTGGCAGCGCAACATGATTTCATGCAGTAAATATAAATCGTCCTCGCTTACCTTGTCTGCCTGCTGCATAATCTCCCTTGCGGTAAATACTACCCACTCCGTATTATTCCAGTCCTTTTGCGGCGTGTCCGTTTCGGACACCTTTAGCACGGCATCTGCGGCGGCTTTCGTTGCGGCGCTTACGCTCTCCTTTACCCACTCCCGCAGTACCTTTGCGTGCTGGGCGGCTAATTCTGCCTCTTTTGCCTTTTCCTCTGCCTCTTCCCGCTTGCGCTCTGCCTTTTCTATCTCTTTGTCACTCTCTTCCTGCTGCTTTTCATAATCCCGCTGCGCCTGCTCTGCGTCCTCTGCGGCTTTGGCTGCTGTTTTCTCTGCCACCTTTGCGGCTATCTCCTTTGCCCTTATGTCCTCGCCCGCTGCCACTTTATCAGCAATAGCTTTCTGCTCTTCTGGCGGCAGCTTTGCAGCCTCATAAGCAGCAGTGATGCCCATATTGCCGCTCTTAAGCTGCTCTTTTACCTCTGGCGTGGCGTTATTGTTTATGCTCTCCATTCTGGCTACGTTTGTGCTGCTTTCATTCAGCATAGCGGCTATCAAATCCCGCATTTTTCCTTGTATCTCTAGCCCGTCCTCTTCCTTTGCCCGCATCAGCGCCGCTTTGGTGCGCTCTACTAACCTTGTTTTCTCATATGCCGTAAGCGGCTGCGTGTATCCGTTGCCAGCCAGCAGCCGCAGCTCATACATAGCCTCGCTCATATCCATATAGCGGTAAAGGACTTTTTTATACTCCTTATGTCCCCGCTCCAAATTCAGAATATTAGCGGCGTTGCGTCTGTGTCCGTCGATTATGAAATACTCGCCCTTTATCCTCGCTAAAACCGTTGGTTGCTCTTGCCCTACGTGTAAAAAGCTGTCTGCCAGTTCCTCTATGTTCTCTAAGCTCTGGTGCGTGTTCTCCTGCGCCGCCTTTACCTCATACGGGCTTAAATAAATCTCTTTGTATCCCTCTGCCGCTGTTGGCGCTCCCGCTGCCTTTGTCTTTGCGTTCAAAATGTCATTTATACCAAACTTTGCCATATTCTTTACCTCGCTTTCATCTTTTCACACAATGTTATGTCTTTTTCTTGTACGTGTATTTTCTCTTCGCTTTCTTCCCCTATATGCCTAGCCCACCAATCATTTTTTAACGCTTGGCAGTACCTTACCCCTGCACCATTTCCACCACGCCCAGCATTATAACGTTTCCCGCATAATATGCACTCAACAAATCTATATCCTGCTATCTGATAATCTTTTCTATAGTTTTCTTTTCCCATTTTCTTTACCTCGCTTTCCCCGTATATGCCGTCACAAATTTCTTGTACCCCTGCGCCGCCCCGCAGCACTGGCTATACTCATAGATAGGCTTTTGCAGGAAAGAATTTTCCGCTACTTTTTTTGAATATCTTACAATCCCCAGAATATTATATATTCCCTGCTCTTCCAGCCACTCCACGCCTGCGCTCTCCCCGTCCGTGTTCTGGTATGACGTAATCAGAACGCCCGCCAGCTTAATTGCTGGGTTATACTCTTTTACGTCCTCTATCTGCTCTGCCACAATGTCCAGCCCCTCTAAAGCGTAATTATCCAGCTTTACGGGTACTATAACCTCGTCCGTTATTGCCAACGCATTTATCACGTTAAGCCCTATGTCTGGCGGGTTATCTATGATGCAGTAATCATAGTGCCATAACTTGCAAGCGCTATACCGCTCCGTCTGGTTTTCGTTTTCCTCTTTGGTTAAATTCCATGTAGCGCCGAAAAGTGACATATTCGCCGTGATAATGTCTATGCCCTCATACTCCGTATGCTGTATTATTTCCTCTGGGTTTAACCATTCCCCGCTAAGCAGCTTTGTTATCGGCGCTACGCTCTCTGCGTCGTATCTTCCGTATGCCTTGCTTAAGTTACCCTGCTTGTCATTATCCAGCAGCAGGACTTTATAGCCCCTGCGGTAAAGCTCATACGCCATATTTGCCGCTGTAAAGGTCTTGGCTACGCCGCCCTTTAAGTTCAAAATGCTTATTGTTTTCATTCTCTGCCTCTCTTTCTGCGCCGCCTCTAGCGCATTGTAATTGTTTCCTGCTCTTGTGTAAGCTCTTCTGGGTGCAGTAAATACCGCTCTATCAGTTCTGCCGCTGGCTGCCAGCCATAGCATACCGCCGTATAATATCCCTGCTGCCGCAGATACTCTAACCAGCGTTTCTGATTGTCCGTTGTGGTATTCTTTCCAGCCTTAAGCTCTATGTACAGCCCGTGGTATCCTGCCCGTACTGCTGGTAGCACAATGTCTGGCACTCCCGCCTTAACGCCCTGCCTCTTAAGCGCCGTGGCTGTCGCCTTGTCCCTTTTGCCGCCGTTTGGTACATGATGCAGATACTCTAACTCTGGCATACGCCCTTGCTGGTATGCCGCCCAGCTAAATAGCGCCTCTTGATGCCCGCTCTCGTCGTCCAGCCTAAAGTTCCTCATGTTCCCGCTCTCTCCTTTCCGTGGTTTTCCTCTCTTTCGTTCTGCGCCAGCACATCTGCCCTGCATATACTGAAATACTCACACCATATGCAGCAGTGCTTACAGTTCTTGCCTTTCTGGAATAACCAGTATATAAGCCTCTGCCTCATTCCCTATGCCCCTCTGTCGTCGTTATCGTTCCAGCGTTCCCGGTTCCTCATATCCTCGCTGGCGTGCTTTATGGCTACCGCCAGTGCGCCTACTGCTGCCAGCCCCGCACTCAAAAGCCCTGCCCCTATGACTGCTGCCGCAATCCCTATAACCTTTACTGCCTGCATCTTATCCCCCCTCTTTCTCCATTTTTACAAGCGTGTATCTGAAATACCCATATCCGTAATACTCTGGGCTATGTACTCCCTTGCTTACGCTGTCCTTGTCTACGTAGTAGCCCTTAATCGGTCTTGCCTCTGCCTTAAACCATTCACGGCTTGAAATTATCCGTATCTCTGGCTCTGGTCTTACTAAATTCCTGCTGCAATTCCAGCGCTTGCCTTGTAGCGCCCCGTCCTCTGCTTTTCTGTGCGTATCCGTGTATTTAATCAAATACGCTGCCAGCTCCGCATAGTTCCCGCTATCGTCCAGAGGGAATACTTTTACTCTGTTATGCCCCTCATACGCCTTATACCAGCACTGCTGCAATATCTTTGTGTCTATCTGATTTATGACTAAATGATGATGCCTTGCGCCTTTCTTGCCTATCTCCATTACGTGTATGTATTTAAACTCTAGCCCAGCCTTTTTATACTCCTTGCGGCACTCCCTTAGAAATATATCTATGTCTTTGCGCATCTGCTCTTTTGTTCTCTCTGGCTCTCCCTTTTTCCGTATGTAGTCCAGCACTAAATGATAGTCACCGTATCCGTAATTTGCATTTATCAGAATACGCAGCTTTCTTTCTGCCTGCCTTGTGTTTATTTTCTCCTGCTGCTCTGTGGTGGGCTTAACCTTATCCCCCCTCTTTATCCCCTGCTTTTTATATCTGCTCGTAAAATAGCGCTCTATCTCTATGGTTTTACCAGCCCTTGTAATCCTCTCCACGTATGGCATATTTTTTCTCCTTTTCTGGGTAGCCTTGTCCTAAAGCTAATACTTTTATCAAGTGATAAAGCAGGCTTGCAGCCCGCATTTTTCTTGATATTTTCGCCATACAGTGATATACTGGTTTTAGGTTGTAAAAGCTGTATAGCTTAGCCCCTATGGTATTCCCGTACCGTAGGGGCTTTTCCTTTATCCACTTGTAAAATGTTTCTCTGCATACTTGTAAGCCTCTCTGTAGGGCTGCTGGCAGCGGTAGCTTGTGCAAGTGTGTAGCCTGCTGCCCCTGCAAAACTCGCAGGCGTGCAGCTTTGCGTACTCTTCCAGCCACGCCCTACGGTCATGTTCCAATTTGTAGCGCAGCTTGTCTGCGTTCACTACCTCTATGCCCGCTGCATCTGCCGCCGCTATTTCGGCGCTCATTCCCTCGCTTATCCCGTACTTAACGCCCACTATCACAAAGTCGCAGCTTTTCAGCAGCGTTAAGCCTGCTGCCATGCCTGCCGCCCGTTCCTCTGGCTTGTCCTCGTTTAAGCACTGCGTCATATATAAATGTGGCGTAATCGGCGCTAATCCCGCCTCTATCGCCTGCTTTGTAAGCGCCTGCGCATAATCTATGTTTCTATCCAGCTGGGCGCTGTCATCCGCCCTATACGGGCTGCATATGTATACTGTCCTCACTCTATTCCTCTCCTTTCAGTGCCGCCGCAATCGCCTTATACTCCCGCTCTCTTTCCCTTATCTCCATTTCCAGCTTGTCAAGCCGCTTATACAGCTTGTTTACCGTGCTGTCTGGCAGCCTCTCCCCGCCACGCACTAAAGCCTTGATTATTTCCAGGCTGTCTATGTCGTTCAGCTCTGCAAGTATCTGTATCTGCTGCGCCTTATGGCGTGCGGCATGGTAACTGCGGCAGATTTCACGGGCTGTCATGCGCCGCCTTTTTCAAATCGTTCTATAAATTCCTGCTCTGTCTGCCACGCAAGCGGGTTTTCTACTTCCCGCTCTTCCCAGCACTCGCCTACCCCCTCGTCCTCGTCAAAGACAAAGCGTAAGTATGCGTGCGGGCTTTCCTCGTCCTCGTCTGGTATCAACGCACTTAAGCTGTAAAACGCTGGCACGTCCTTAAAGCTGTATGTCTGCGGGCTTTCCTCTGTCGCCAGCCTCATAATGCCGTAGGCGTTGCTTTCCAGAATAGCGCCCCGCTCTACTACTTGCTGCTTTGTCAGCGTGCAGGCAGCATTACCGCAAAATACACACATTAGCCGCCAGCTCCTTTCTGTTAATCAGCTGTACCGATATTTCATAAGCCGTGCGCCGCTCCCTGCTGCCGCTGTCAGTATCAATAACCTTTTCATACTGGCGGCTCTGGTATCTCCCCAGCAGTTCTACCGTGTCGCCCTGCTGCCAGCCCGCCACCTCGTCTGCCTGCTCCTGCCAGCAGATGCAGGGAATAAAACACTTGTTACCCGTCAGCTCATTTTTAACAATTACTGAAATATCAGTAATGCGCTTGCCCCTCGGTGTCGTCCTATATATAGGCTCATGCGCAATAATTCCCCGTAGCGCTACGTCGTCCTGCATCATAGGGCTTTTTGCCGTTCTTATAAAATCTGCCAGAATGAATACCAGCACCTTACCGCTCTCAAAGTCCTTAAGCGTCTGCACTACGCCAGCTGCTATAACTTTGCTGCCTATAAGATTTTCCCTTATTGCCTCAATCGTTATATCCCCCTTTGCGCCTGCTGCCTCTCTTGTAAAAGCTACTATAACCTCGTCCAGCGTCCCCCGTGGGCGTGGTGTTTCAATCTTTGCCAGATAACCGTTAAAACGCAGCCCGCAAAGCTCCGTAACCTCTTCTATCTCTTTCAGTTCCCCTGCCAGCCCTGCTGCATTGTCCTTTATGCCGCCTGCCGTCAGTTCTTCCATAATCGCCGTGTTTATGTCCCGTACAAAATCTGGCTTATTAGCCTGCCCTTTTCCCATGTCTTACTATTTCCTTTCCGCTGTAGCTTTCCAGCATTTCTATTGCCCGCTGGTAGCACGCTATCTCTGTGTCCTCTTTTACTTTGCAGATGCAACGCCCTTTTCTGTCGCCCTCATACTCCCAGATTTCAATAAGATTATTGCCGTATATGTCAAAGTGGCTATGCTCTCTTAAGCTGTGCCTCTTCTGTAGCGGTCTGTATAGCTGGTAGTATTTATGTATAAGCGCCCTGCGTTCCTCGTCGTTCTCTTTCATGCGCTGCCCTCGCTTTCCCAAAAGTATTACTTATTCCTGAATAGGTATTACTTTTTAGACGCCAGCCCGTCATACTTTAACCGTCTGTACTCTGCTGCCATGTTCCGCACTTTATCAGAAAAGCTGCGCCCCTCTACGCCCTCTATAACTTCCAGCGTTTCAGCGTCTATTTTTATGCTTTTCTGAATATTTGCGCCTACGTGCTGGTAGTTCCCGTTTTTCCATGTATACATATTGTTTGCCCCTCTTTCGTTATGAAAAGAAAGCAGCGGGTATAAGCTCGTAGCCGTCTATATCCTCATTTTGTAACGGCTTATCATACTCAATATAGCCCCATGCAAGCCGCCCTATCTCCGCTACATATTGCCGCCTATCAAAATTATGGATATGCGCAACTCGGTTATCCTTTGGCTTTGGGTATGTCCCCGCCGATACTGGGCGCTGTGTGCTGTAATATTTGTATTTCATTCCTCTACCCCGCTTTCTGGTTCTCTGTGCTGCTGGTATCCCTCTAAATATCCCGCACACTCTATATCAATCTGCCGCCCGTCCCTGCCGTCGCTGTTTATCTTGATTTCTCCATAGTATGCGTAGATACAGCAGCCGTCATAGTCATATACTCTTATACTGCCCTCTGTAGTCGGCTCTGGTGTTTCGATAACCAGCGGCTCTGCCTGCTGCCTCTGCATCAACGCCGCTACCTCTTCGTCCGTCGTCGGCTCTGCGTTCTGCGCCCGCCACCAGACGAACATAAAAAACAGTATCAGCCCCGCTATGCAGGCTGCCACGCCTGCTGCCGCCAGCAGCAGCCCTTTAAGTATCTGGTTTTCCCGTTTGTGTCGCCTCATTGTCTGCCTCGCTTTCTGTGTGCCTTTTCCGCTTGTATTTGCAATAATGCCACACGCAATTTACCTTATAGCTGTTTTGTATGTAGTCCTCACTCTGGCAGCCACCATTACTGCTGCCATAAAATACACATTCCTTACAATAATCTGGGTGGCACGGGTGTAAAATGATTTCAGCCATACTATTTCACCCCTATAATGCCCCTATATCAAATAAGTTTATTTGTGCCTGTTCTTGCTGCAGCCGCCTCTGGGATTTTTCGTAATATTCCTTATCAATTTCAAAACCGATAAATTTTCTGCCCGTCTTATGTGCCGCTACCCCAGTTGTGCATGAACCAGCGCAATTATCAAGTACCAAGTCGCCAACGTCCGTATATGTCATTATCAGATATTCGCATAAAGAAACTGGTTTTTGTGTGCTATGTATGCGCCCGTCGTTCCTATTTCCATTAGAAAATTGCAGTATGCTTGTAGGGAAATACTCATTGTTTACTTTTGAATATGCGTTAAAATCCCCGTAGCAGCTTTTTCCATTATCTGTATTTCCCTTATTTCCTTTTTCTCTCGGTCTGCCCCTCGTTTCCATAATCGGGTTATACTTTGGCGCTTTTTTGTAAAATATACAGATTGTTTCATGCGTTCTTAACGGCATCTTGTGTGCGTTTAAAAATCCGCTTGATAGCACTTTGTCCCACACCAAATCATAACGGAATAATTTTCTATTGCTGTTTATCAAATCCGTAGTAAATGGCTGTGCTGAAAACAACGCAATCACTCCGTTATCTTTAATAATGCGTTCGTACTGTTTCCACAATTTTTCAAACGGTATTACGCTGTCCCATGCGTTCCTTGTCGTCCCATACGGCAAATCACAAAGTATCATATCTATGGTTTTATCCTCTATAAGCTCCATGCCGTCTAAGCAATCCATGTTATAATACCCACATTCAATCATTGCCCGCCTGCCTCTCTTCTGTTTCAAAGTAATAGTCATTCACTACCAGCTTTTTCTTGCTGAATATCAGCGCCAGCCCCAGCGGTACTGTGATAAGCGCTATGGTAGCGTCGCTCTCTAAAATCCATACCGCCAGCACGGTAAATACCAGCACTGCTGCCCCTAGCGCTCTCTGCTTAAGGAAATACCAGCGGCGGGCTTGTCTTTCCCGTTCCTGCTGCCGTCTTTCCCACTGCCAGCGCCGCATATCCTCTAAGGCATCTGCATAGCCGTTTATATAACTGTCCTCATATTCCTTATATGCCGCTCTCATTTCCTGCCTCTTCTGGCGGCAGCCTGCATTACTGCTGCCGCCACCGTGATATACAATTCCTTGCCTTGCCAAATCCCTTAAACTCTCCTTTTCGGCGGCGCTCTCTGTCTTTCCATGCCGCTGTACTCCTGCTCTGGCGTGATATTTACCGTGTGGGCTGCTTTTCACATTAAAAAGCCGCAGAAAACTTGTTGACCGTCCACATACTCTCTAGCTGGTATGACCGCTGCTATTTTTATCACGGTATCCAGATACAGCTATTAGCCTGCTGCCCTCTGGTACAGGCTCGCCATGCCTGCTGCCAAAACCGCCCTGCTGGAATTGAACCAGCGCCCCGCTATAGGCTTGTACTGCTATAGCCAGTTTCAAGCTCGGTATTCTGCCATTAAATTAAGGGCGGGTGCTGGCGGCGCTGCCGCCTATTCATCATAAAGCGCCCCCGTGCTGTCTATCCCGTTTGAGTAGCTTACTATTACGCTTGTATACTCCAAATCGCTTAATAATCCCTCTGTCGGTACTATCTTTGTGCGTGCCATTGTGTTTACCTCTCTTTCGTCGCCTCTCTGGGTTTAAAGTGTCGCCTGCGCTACGTCAGCTGTATATGTCAGCTTGTCCGTGCCGCTGCGCTCAATCTCTTTGTAAATCGTATCTCTGTGCGTTCCTACTGCTGCCGCAATCTCTACTATGCTGTCGCCTGCCTTAAGCATCTTTTCTATTGTCCGTCTGTCCTCATAGCGCAATCTCTTGTATCTCCTTGCCATTTTTCCAGCTCCTTTCTATGCGGGCGGCTCTCGCCGCCCTTATCAAATAATCAGCGTAATGTGAAAGCCAAATCCTTTAACACATCTTTTGTTAAATACATATCTCTACATTCGTCTGTGTATCTTGTGTCTGGTCTTAAATAAATCCCCTCGCCGTCCTGCTCATGTGTCGGTACTGATACCCAACGATTAAAAGATTTCTGAATTAAGTCTTTTTCTGGCTCTCCCCAGTTCTGGTATACTGCCTCTATAACTTCCAGCTCCATATAAAATCCTGCCTTGATAGCAGCCGTTCCTTTTTTCCAAATCTTCTTAATATCTTCCAGAAATTCAACTATTTCTGAAAAGTCGGTATTGTCTGTTAATTTGATTTCTGCTTGATAAGTTCTCTCTGTCATTTCCCTGCGGCGAATTTCATCAACCTTTAATCTCATTTCAAAATTCTTCATTGTGTTTACCTCTCTTTCGTTGTAAAAAAATAAGCGTGCTAGAGTTTCTGCACTCTGCACGCTTTCCCTTTTCTCTGCTATTTCAATAAAAAAAGAAATTCGGCAGAGGCTTTAATACCTCTTGTCGAATTTCATTCTAAAACTTATCATTCATTGGCATTTTGCTGTAGTTTTTCTGATATAATCTGCCTGACTGTTTCTCCTATATGCTTTTTCTCTGTCTTATCTAAATCTTCCATATAAATAGGGGTGCAGTATTCAATAATTACATGCTGGCCGTGTATCCATGGAAGATGCTTTTCAAAAACCTCAGCAGTATTGCTAATTGCAACAGGGACTACAGGGCACTTTGACTTATCAGCAAGCTTAAAACTTGCATCATGGAACTTAAGTACACCTTCTCCTTTATTACGTGTACCTTCAGGAGCTATATATACTGAAGTCCCATTTTTCATAAGTTCGACCCCTTCTAATATAGTTTTCATTCCTTGTTTAATATCTTTTCTGTCAAGAAAAAGGCAGTTCATACATTTCATCCACCATGATATCATTGGCACAGTTTCAATCTCTTTCTTTGACACATATGATGAGCATAATGGCGCTGTCGCATAACCAACAAGTATATCAAAAAATCCTCTATGGTTATATGTATAAAGCGCTGCACGGCCATGAAGTATATTTTCTTCTCCCTTAACAGTAAGCTTTACACCCGAAATAAAAAGTATTATTTTAAAACCCGCTGCCACACATTTCTGGGCAATAACTGCTTTCTTAATAGGACTTATCTTGCCTGCTATCCACTCTACCAGACACATTGGAATAGTAAAAATACCATATAATATTAAAAATATTGCTACTAATATTAACCTCATAAGTAATTATTTCTCCTTTTCCTTTTATTCTACTCCATTTCACCAGAACCACCTGGTACAGGCGGTTCTTCCAACTGTCCATCCTCTGCTGCCTGCTCTGTTTCAGAAGGTTCTGGTGTATCCTCTTGTGGAGGTTCTGTTTCAGAAGGAGGCTCTGTTATACCAGGCTCATCTGATGGCAAAGGTGTCTTTACTGGTTCTTTTGTTTTTACTGGCACTGGAGATTTTGAAGGCTTTGGTGTTTTAACTGGCTCCTTCGTTTTTGCTGGTTCTTTCGTTTTTGCTGGTTCTTTCGTGTCTTCTGGTTCTTTTGTATCTTCTGGCTCTTTTGTATCTTCTGGCTTCTTAGTATTAACTGGTTCCTTTGTTCTTACAGGTTCTTTTGTCCTTGCTGGCCTGGATGTTGGTACTGGAGTATCTGTAGGCTCTGGTACGGGGATAGCACTTTGGGCAGCATATGCAGTAGTAGCTGGTGTAGGTGCTGCTGTCATCTGCGGCTCCTTTGGTGCATCAATATCTGTATCCTTAATATACTCATCTTCTGGAACTTTATCATCAACAGTAGTAACCATATAATATTCTTCTAAAGTAAGACCTTTCTTATTAAGGTATTTTGCAAGGTTCACACCTACATACCTTATATGCCATGGCTCATATGAATACCCTGTAATATCAGATTTTCCTTTTGGATACCTTATAATAAAACCAAATTTATGGCAGTTCTTTGCAAGCCATTTTCCTTCTGGACATGAAGCAAATGTCTTGTCTATAGCACAATTTACTGTTTCACATGACACATCAATTGCCAGTCCTGTCTGGTGCTCACTGCATCCTGGCTGGGCTGACACTTTATTTGTCTTTTCAGAACCACGTGTATTAACATTATTTTCATAAATAGCTTTCTGCCTTGTATATGACCTGTAAGCAGATACTATCTTAAATTCATACTTTTTACTTTTCTTTGCTTCAGCAAACATCTTTTCAATAGCTTTTGCTGCTACTTTACGCATATAACTCTTTTCATAAATACCTTCATAACTATAAGCAGCCTTAGGAATCATTAAATCATCAGGGACATAATCCCCAGGCATAGGATATTCCCTGTTTACAAGGACAGTATAGCTGGCTGGGTCAGTGTTTACCTTAATAAGTGGTATACTCGTACTAAAGTTATCTATATTTTCCATATTTTCTTCTCCAGGTTCATCATCATTATTATTATAATATTCCCCGGAGCTGTCCATTGTGCCAGAAGATACACTAGTATCTGTACTGCCAATTCCTGGAGGCTGGCTGGCAATAAGAAAAACCAGTATAACTACCAGGCATATAAGCACTATAAATGCGTATTTAATATAATTCCTGCTTTTTTCTGTATTTTCATTGTCCTGTTTATCTTGCATAATCTATATATAATCCTCTAATCATTATTCAGTTTGTAGCTGGTTTCTTCCGCTAATAAACAAATTTTTATCCCAGCTCTTATAAGTATAACACGAACAGCCAAAAAAATCTCCAAGAATTTTTTACTTTTTTTAAATAAAATGGTATTATGGTACTATAAAAATTATTGGACTATATGGAGGCTGATTATGGATATTATACCAGATAACACAATTAATATAAATACTCCTGCTAAAATAAACCTTTCACTTGATGTAACAGGACAACTTGGTAACGGATACCATACACTGAAAATGGTTATGCAGACTATAAGTGTATATGATACTATTACTATATCTGCCATAACAGGTACTGGCAGCCATAATCCTGTAAACTTTACAATGAATAAGGAACTCCCTGATAAAATCCCTGCAAGCAAAAACCTTGTATACAAAGCTGCTATGCTTATGAAAGAAAAGTTTAATATAAAAACATGTTTTGCTATACACCTGGATAAAAATATCCCTGCTGCTGCTGGACTTGCAGGAGGAAGTTCCGATTGTGCAGCTACCCTTGAAGGCATCAATAAATTATGCTGTCTTGGATTATCAGAAGAAGAACTATGCAAGATTGGTGTTACTCTTGGTGCAGATGTTCCTTTTTGTATTAAAAAAGGAACTGTACTTTGTGAAGGAATTGGGGAGATACTTACTCCTTTATCCCCTCTGCCTGAAATATGGCTTGTACTTGTTAAACCTTGCATATCTGTAAGCACAGCTTATGTATATACACACCTGGACCTCCCTGGGCTTAAATACCATCCTGACATAGATGGCATGGTTAATGCAATAAATATTAAAAATATTAAAGGAATAGCTTCCTGCCTCTCAAATGTACTTGAAACAGTTACTATTAAAGAATATCCTTTAATCAGTGAAATTAAAACATTTCTAACAGATAACGGGGCAGCAGGTTCACTTATGAGCGGAAGCGGGCCAACAGTATTTGGAATATTTGAAAATAAAGAAAAAGCAAGTGCTGTATACAAAAAGGCAAAAGAAAAATATAATAATGCTGATATTATATTATGCCACACAGTACAGCCAGATACCCCTCAGCATGACAACAGGGCATAACCTGGTTTCTTTAGCTTGTATGCCCCATAGATGTATCTGTCCATATGATGCAAGTATACTTATATCATTCTCACTTTGTATTCACAAGAATAAATATAACATATTCCATATTCTGTACTTTTTAATACAAATAACATCTGGAATATAATTATTATAACATAGTAAATAATATCTGGTGTGAAACCAGCCCCTCTTCCCTTATAACATGGTACTCTGGTGATGCAATTCCTATACCAGATAAATAAAACGGATAACATGCCTGGCTGGCAATTACTGGATAAATATAATTAAACATTATGTTCCCCTTAATTAAAATAAATTTTTTACCTTTTTGTACACTTTTATTATATTAATGGCATACTATAGTGTCAATTAAATCAAACGGCTTTAATATAATGTTCTTTTATATTTATTGATTTTACTTTATATTCATGTTAGAATTTTATCCAGACTAATATATGGAGGTATTTTTAAATGAAAAGAACATCTACAGCCAAGCTATCTAAACTATTTATTCTATGTACTATTACTTTTTTTTCACTAAACACAGCAAGCCGCAAATCAATGGCAGAAGAAATTAAAATCACAGATATTGAAAATATTGGGGAAGCATTATCTGAAGCGGAAGATAATGCTTCTAAAACAAACCCATATACAATATCGGTACAAACAGGTAATTATGAGCTTAATGAAGAAATTAATATACCAAGTTATACAACTCTTAATTTTGAACCTGGCACAAAAATCTCATGTGATGGCATATCAGATAACTATGCAATACGCATAACCTCTGGAACTGAAAATTCTGCTATTAATGGAGGAACTTTCCAAGGTGCTGGTATATTTGTTAAAGATTCAGAAAATATTACAATAGAAAATGTAACTGTCAATAATCCCTCTGAATGTGGTATCCTTGTTAAAGGTGTTAATAAACAGGGCTCTATTAAAGTAAATACTGTTACAAACTCAAAAAAATTCTCAATCGCTTTTATGGGAGCAGAATTTGATGGCAATATTGAAAAAAATACAATTACAAAATCATCAGATATTGCATTATATTTGTATAATTCAACATTAAAAGGCAATATATCTGGCAATACAATTAAAAACTGCCAAAAAACGGCTATATACGCTGGCGGCACTCCAATCAATGGTGATATTACTAATAATACTATTAAAAGTGTAAAAGGGCATGGCATTGGTATTTACCATGGTTCTCATGTCAATGCCATTGACAGCAATAATATGGATGACATAGGAGGGGCAAATAATGGTGGTAATGGCGACTGTGGCATTATGATAAATGCTGATGAAGGCTCTGGAAAAAAAGCATATCCAACTTATGTTAAAAGCATTACTAATAATACTATTAAAAATGTTACATATTCTGGAATTAAGCTTTATGCCGGACCTAGCGGCAATGATAACAGTAAAGCCAACCAGGATAAAGCATATATTAAAAAAGACATAAAAGGAAATACACTTTACAATATTGGTACATATAAACATAGCAAAGACTGGAAAAAAGAAATCCAAAAAGGTGGAAGATTTGGTGCACAAGTTGGAATTTATTTAGATTCACATTCAAGAGTATATGGAAATATATGTGACAATACAATTACAAAATCAAATCTACATGGAATTTACATGCGTGTTGGTGCAGTTGCCAATAATATCACCAATAATATTATTACAAATGTAAAAGAAGATGGCATATGTATTAATAAAGCTGCAAAAGTTAATGGAAGTATAAATAATAATAAAATTACTAATGCCAAAGTTAGTGGTTTATGTGTACGTGAAAACTCAACTGTGAATAAAGTTTCAGGTAACACATTTAAACAAATTGGATACAAAAATATTACTATACTTGACAACAGCAAAATAAAGAAAAACAGCCAGAAATAGAAGTTATGTAATAAATATTAAATTTTTATTAAGATTTTATCCATGGATATTTTTTCCTTAAAACAGCTAAATATATTAAGTATTAAAACCGATATAGATAATACACAATAATAATCATTCCGTACATAGATTATTAGAAGCAAACAACCGCATCCATATAGCTGGATGTAATAGCATAAAAAAGGAGGTCTAACTATGAGCGTATCATCAGTATCAGCAACAACACAGGCATATGAAACTACTGCTGCTAAGACAGCTGAAAAGAAAGACACTGCTGCTGAAAAGAAAGCAGCTGAAAATAGCGCTGAAAACAAAGAAGTTGTATATGAAAAGGGCACTAACAAGAACAAAGACAGCGCTAACAAGATTTACAACAGAAATTCTGTTATTTCAAAACTGAAAGCAGACCAGCAGTCACGTGCGGACTCAATGAGAAGCCTTGTAGAGAAGTTACTTGCAAAGCAGACAGATAAGTTTAACACTGCTAATTCAAATCTTTCAACTATCTTTGGCCAGGCTGCTAAAAATGCTGACCCAGCAACAATTAAGCAGGCACAGGAAGATATTTCTGAAGATGGTTACTGGGGTGTAAATAAAACTTCAGACAGGCTTGTAAGCATGGCAATAGCATTAGCTGGAGGTGACACAGATAAGGCAGATGAGATGATGGCTGCTATCCAGAAAGGTTATGACAAAGCTACTGCAGCATGGGGCAAAAAGCTTCCTGCAATTTGTGAGCAGACACTTGATGCAACAAAGCAGAAGATGGAAGACTGGAAAACAGGCAAGACAACAGCACAGGATTATGCAGATTATTTATCTTAAACAAAATTAAAGTTAAAAATTTTAATTTTTATGCCAGTACTATAGAGTTATATATGGTATTGGCATAAAACATTTATAATTAAATAACAGCCAGCAGCATTGACAATATGCTTCTGGCTGTTTTAATTATTTTATCTTATCATTTTTATTTATACTTTGTTGCGATATCAATTCTTGTAAGTGCCTTTTTCAGTGCAAGTTCTGCACGCATCATATCTACAGATTTCTCACCACTCTTTAAGCGGCGTTCTGCACGCAGCTTTGCCTCTTCGGCCCGGTTTACATCTATTTCATCTGGCCATTCACATGACTCTGCAAGAATAGTTACCTTGCTTTTTGTAATTTTAACAAAACCATCATGAAGTGCAGCTTCCTTATTGCCATCTGCCTGCTTAATACGCAGTATGCCAGGTGTAAGTATTGCTGTAAGAGGAATGTGGCCCGCCAGTACACCAATCTCGCCCTCTGTAGTTTTCATTTCTGCCATTTCTGCGTCACCATCAAAGAAGACACGTGTAGGGGAGATAATTTGTAAGTTGAACGTTTTGTCCGCCATATTGTATCTCCTTTCTACTTAGACTTCATCCTCTGGACAACCTCATCAATTGTACCTGCATTAAGAAAAAGGTTTTCTGGAATATCATCATGCTTACCATCAAGTATTTCCTGGAAACCACGTACAGTTTCACTTACTGGCACATACTGTCCTGGAAGTCCTGTAAACTGTTCTGCAACATGGAAAGGCTGTGATAAAAACCTCTGTATCTTTCTTGCCCTGTTTACCACAATCTTATCATCTTCTGAAAGCTCATCCATACCAAGGATTGCAATAATATCCTGAAGCTCTTTATACCTCTGGAGTATCTCCTGTACACCACGTGCCACCTTATAATGGTCCTCACCAACTACATGAGGGTCAAGTATACGTGATGTAGACTCAAGAGGGTCTACAGCAGGATAAATACCCAGCTCTGATATAGAACGTGAAAGAACTGTTGTAGCATCCAGATGGGCAAATGTATTAGCTGGGGCAGGGTCAGTAAGGTCATCAGCAGGTACATAAACGGCCTGTACTGATGTAATAGAACCCTTCTTAGTAGAAGTTATTCGCTCCTGCAATGCACCCATTTCTGTCTGCAGTGTCGGCTGGTATCCAACCGCACTAGGCATACGCCCAAGCAGTGCTGAAACCTCCGAACCAGCCTGTGTGAAACGGAAAATATTATCAATAAACAAAAGTACATCCTTACCAGAACGGTCACGGAAGTTTTCTGCCATTGTAAGCCCTGTAAGACCAACCCTCATACGTGCCCCTGGAGGCTCATTCATCTGTCCGAACACCATTGTTGTCTTATCAATAACGCCAGACTCAATCATTTCATAATAAAGGTCATTACCTTCACGTGTACGCTCACCTACACCAGTGAATACTGAATATCCACCATGCTCCTGTGCAATATTTGTTATAAGTTCCTGTATTAATACAGTCTTACCTACACCAGCACCACCGAAAAGCCCGATTTTACCACCCTTCTGATATGGGCAGAGCAAATCAACGACCTTAATACCTGTTTCAAGTATTTCTGTCGCTGTAGACTGCTCTTCAAATGCTGGTGCTTTTCTATGGATTGGGTCATACATTACCCCTTCAGGAGCCGGCTTCTCATCAATAGGCTCACCAAGTACATTAAACATACGTCCTAATGTAGCTTCACCAACAGGAACTGAAATAGGACCGCCTGTTGCTTCAGCTTCCATACCACGTACAAGACCATCAGTAGGACCCATTGCAATACAGCGCACAGTATCATCACCCAGATGCTGTGCAACTTCAACTACGAGCTTTCCACCATTATTTAATGGTACTCTGATAGCATCGTTGATTTCTGGAAGTTTCCCCTCTGGGAACTTGATATCCAGAACGGCACCGATAATCTGGGTAAGCTTACCTGTATTTAATTCTGCCATCGTCTTTCTCCTTCTTATTATATTTACAACCAATTCCTTTTAAAAACAAGGAATTAAACTATTATTATACATACCAGATACTAATATACTACTATGAAATAGCTGATGCACCTGCTATAATTTCTGTAAGCTCCTGTGTAATAGAAGCCTGTCTTGCCCTGTTATACTTAAGTGATAAATCACTAATCATATCTTCTGCATTGCTTGTTGCAGAATCCATCGCCTGCATACGGGCACCATTCTCACTTGCATGTGATTCTACCAGACCTCCATATATAAGGCTGTTTACATATTTAGGAATAATAGCATCAAGTGCTTCCTCAGGTTCAGGCTCATAATTCATAAGTGTTATCTTGTCAAGTGGGCTTTCAGGCTCTTCCTCCTGCTCTGATACTATATCTTCTGCATCAATAGGAAGCAGCTTAATCATTGTAGGTATCTGCACTACTGTATTTTTAAATATTGTATATGCAAGATATATTTCTCCAATTTCACCACTTGTAAACTTACTTAAAAGCTCCTTGCCAATCTCCATTGCATCACTATAAAGCGGTTCATTAATTGCTTCGGAATAATCACCTGCTATATCATAGCCCTGCCTTGAAAGGGAGTCACGTCCTTTTGTCCCTACAGCATAAATAACCGTATCATCCTTATTAAAACGCTCATCCTTAGAAACCAGTTTCACTATATTGGAATTATATCCTCCAGCCAGACCTCTGTTTGAAGTTATAGTTATTACTGCCTTCTTCTCAGACTGGCTTTTCTGGAGAAACGGATGTGACATCTGTGCCGATTTGGCAATCATATCTGCTACAGTTTCATACATTGTATCAAAATAAGGTTTTGACACTTCTGCACCTACTTTAGCTTTCTGCAGCTTTACAGAGGATACAAGCTTCATAGCTTTCGTAATCTGTCCTGTACTCTGGACACTCTCTTTACGCCTTTTAATATCTCTCATTGAGGCCATATCATAACACCTCTCTATCTATTCTTAATGAAATCCGCCTTAAATTCCTCTATTCCTTTAACCAGCTTCTTCTCTGTATCTTCCTTGATTTCACCATCTGTACGTATTGACTCTGGCACTTCTGGATACTTTGTATCAATATACTCAAAAAGACCTTTCTCAAACTCAAGTATATCTTCTACTTCTACATCAATAAGATACTTCTTAGTAGCAGCATATATAATCATTACCTCATTCTCTACTGGCATAGGATTATACTGGTCCTGTTTTAATATTTCACGTATTCTTTCACCCTGTGCAAGCTGTGCCTTAGTTTCAGGGTCAAGGTCTGAACTGAACTGTGAGAAAGCAGCCAGTTCCCTGAACTGTGCAAGCTCAATACGTATTGGGCCAGAAATCTTCTTCATAGCTTTAATCTGCGCAGAGCCACCAACCCTGGATACTGACAAGCCCGCATTAATAGCAGGACGGAAACCAGAATTAAACATTTCAGTTTCAAGATAAATCTGCCCATCTGTTATAGAAATTACATTAGTAGGGATATATGCAGATACATCACCTGCCTGTGTTTCTATAATAGGAAGCGCTGTAAGTGAACCTCCGCCTAACTTATCATTAAGCCTTGCTGCCCTTTCAAGAAGTTTGGAATGTAAATAGAATACATCACCAGGATAAGCTTCACGTCCAGGAGGACGCTTAAGCAGCAGTGCCATTGTACGGTATGCAGCAGCATGCTTTGTCAGGTCATCATAGATTATAAGCACATCCTTGCCAGCTTCCATCCATTCTTCACCTATTGCACAGCCTGAATATGGTGCAATATACTGTAATGGTGCAAGCTCACTTGCTGTAGAAGCTACAACAGTTGTATAATCCATAGCACCATATTCCTCAAGTTTATTAACAATAGATGCTACAGTTGAAGCCTTCTGTCCTATAGCTACATATATACAATATACATTCTCCGTTTTCTGGTTAATAATTGTATCAATCGCAATAGCTGTTTTTCCTGTCTGGCGGTCACCAATTATAAGCTCACGCTGTCCCCTTCCGATAGGAACCATTGAGTCAATAGCTTTAATACCAGTCTGTAATGGTGTATCTACTGACTTTCTGGAAATAACACCTGATGCAACTCTTTCAATCTGCCTTGTCTTTTTACTTTCAATAGGTCCTTTTCCATCTATAGGCTGTCCCAGAGCATTAACTACACGTCCAAGCATTGCATCTCCAACAGGAACCTCAACAACCTTTCCTGTAGTCTTTACAATGTCACCTTCATTAATATTCTTATGGCCGCCTAAGAGCACAGCGCCGACATTGTCTTCTTCAAGGTTAAGCACCATTCCATAAACTTCATTTGGGAATTCAAGAAGCTCACCTTGCATAGCCTTTGCCAGACCATGAATACGGGCAATACCATCGGCAACCTGTATTACAGTACCTGTATCTGCAATTTCAAACTTGGTACTATAGTTCTTAATCTGTTCTTTAATTACAGAACTGATTTCCTCAGGTCTTAAATTCATGTTACTCTTGCACCTTCCTTCAATTTTTAATTAGACAGCTGGATTTTATTAAGCTCCTTAGCCATATTTTCCAGCTTTGTTTTTACACTGCTGTCTACTACCCTGTCACCTATCTGTATAACCATTCCGCCAATCAAAGCAGGATTGACAGAATAACTCATACGGAACTTTACATATGAAGTAGTTTTCAGAAGCTTTGCTTCTATTTCCTTCTTCTGTGTGTCTGACAAAGCAGCAGCAGATGTCACACAGGCAACACCAATCTTCTTTTCATCCCATACTTTTGACATAAAATATAAAAGTATATCTTCTATTTCTGAAAAACGGCCTTTTTCTACAATGGTTATAATAAATCCAGTAAGTTCAGAGGAAACTTTCCCTTTAAATGCCTTTTCTACCATAACCTTTTTCTCTTCAGCCGGAATTCTTGGGTGTGAAAGAAGACTAATGTATTCTTTGTTATCCCTAAGCACCTGTAAAACTGCTTCCACTTCTTCAAGCATGGTATCCAGTGTGCCCTGTTCTACGGCAACTTCAAACAAAGCATCGCCGTATGTTTTTGATACTAACTTAGCCATGTTTCATCACCCATCTCTTTTAAAGTGTCTGCAATTAACTGTGACTGTTTCTTATCATCTAAAGAAGATGCAACAATCTTACCTGCCATAATGGATGCAACAGCAATAATTTCCTGCTTCACATCATCCTTTACCTTAGATTTCTCAAGTTCAACCTCATGGTTTGCCCTTTCAAGGATTCTTGCAGATTCTTCCTTTGCCTCATTAATAATGACGCTTTCTTTTTTCATTGCCTTCTTACGGGTCTCGCTAAGGATTTCCTCAGCTTCCTTATCAACTGCCTTAAGTTTTGCATCATATTCTGACTTAAACTGTATGGCATCCTCTTTTTCTTTAGCTGCTGTTTCAAGCTGTTCTTTTATAAAATCCTGCCTTTTCTGTAACATATTGCGTGCAGGGTTAAAGAGCAGATAAGAAAGTAAGAGGAATAATGCAAACATCGCAATTATGGTTATAAGCGCATCAACAAGAAGCTGTGGGTCCAAACCAAATATATAATCGCCAAGTGCATTGCCCGACAAAGCTACTTTTACCACACCACTCACTTTTCAGCCTCCTTTCTGCTGCAATCTGGTAATTGCATAAATCAAAGTTTGCCATAAAGTGGGTTAGCGAATAACAGGATTAATGCAACTACGAGACCATAAAGACCTGTTGTTTCTGCTACCGCCTGTCCTAAAATCATTGTTGACATAACATCACCCTTTGCACCTGGGTTACGTCCAACTGCAGAAGCACCATAACCTGCGGCAATACCCTGTCCAACACCAGGACCAATACCTGCGATAACTGCAAGACCTGCACCGATAGCAGAACCCATTAATACTAAACCTTCATTTGTTATATTCATTTTACATCCTCCTTAAAAATAACATTTAACCAATAAATACATTGTGATACCAGAACATTTTTAACATATACTACGCTCAGGCATCTTCCCCTATTGCATCAGAAACAAAACTCATTGTCAACATACAGAATACATATGCCTGTATACATCCAGAAAATACATCCAGATATGCATGAAGTGCGGCAGGCCATATAAGAGTAAGAACTCTTGGCAACAAACCATAAAGCAGCCCCATCATAACCGTTCCTGATAATATATTACCAAATAAACGGAGTGACATTGACACAGGTGTTGAAAATTCACTAATAAGATTCATTGGGAAGAATAAGAAAATTGGCTCAAATAAAGCTTTTATCTTGCCCATTCCCTGGTACTTAAATCCATTGTACTGAATCATTACCCATGTAATAACTGCAAGAGGAAATGTTACACCAAAATCTGCTGTTGGCGGTCTTAATCCCAACAAGCCTGACAGGTTACAGGCAAGTATAAACAGAAACAGTGCACTTACATAGTTTCTGAAAGCCATTGCCTTTTTAGGTCCCATTGTACCTTTTACCATTCCATCAAGTGATTCAACTATAAGTTCAACCACATTCAGGAACGGACCTGGTACTTTGTTAGGATCTGCATTCTTAATGGCACGGTTTGCACATACTGCAAAAACAAGTATAGCAGCAATAACAATAATCATAGATATATGCGTTGTTGTAAGATACACATCCCATCCAAAGAATGAGAATTTTGTATTTGAATAACCTCTTATAAAGAAGTCAACCTGCTCACCGCTGTCAGCAAGAAAAACCCTGCTAAAGACCTGCGGCAAATCTAAGACGCCATTTCCCACATTTTCACCCTCCTTTTCTATAAGATTGTATTGAAATAACAATATTAATATATTGTCAAAACACTACCACCTTTGTATACGCCCCACTATCTTATGAACTGCGGGTTGCAAATAAGCGGAAATCTTCATGCCAAATAATCCACAAACAGTACCTACAGGATGGAAATACATATGCCATACCATAGACACTGCAATTACAAGTGCCATAAAGAAAAGCCTTCTTATAGCAGCAAACTGTATATGGCTCTGTGCATGTTTTACATCCATGTCAAGTGCTATATCAAGATGATGGTACATGTGTAATAAAAGCCCTGCCGCTGTTGCTCCACCAAGCAATACCCCCATTGTCATGGCAAGCTTATGTCTTGCTACTATAACTAATATAATCAAAACTGGCAGTAACCATACTACCAGCCCAGCAAACATTTCTTTCAGGATTTGTTTTGCCTTTTTCATTACAAGAAACCCCTTTTACTTTCTAGCTGGCCCTTTGTTTTCAGGATAACGCTTTGTCTTAACTATTTCCTTATATTCCTCTTTCTCCCCAGGACTACTGCTATAATCTTTCAATTCCTGTATATACTTAATTCTGTCATGCTCTTTTTTCATATCAGCAGAATAAAATGATTTTGTAAGTATATAAACATTCCGGAATGATGCACCAATGCCTATAAACACAAGCACAAGAAAGCAGACATCTGTACCAAGCAGCCTGTTAAGCCACACACCAAGCGCAGCACAAAGAAATATTGGCACCATCATATTAACACTGATTTGCGTTATCATTACAAAACTTTTCAAAACCTTATGGTCTTTATCCTCCAATTTGCTACATTCCTCCTTACAGACAGATGGTATTACTTTCCAGATATTATTATAAGATATAGTCCTAAAAAAGTCTACACAAATATTTATAATAAGCATATATATGCACTAAACATATAATTTACACAGCAGTTCCAATATCCCAGTTAAACATATTCCATTAAAGGGGCGCTTTGGAAACGCAAGTGCTTGAATCTGGTCTTTTCAAATTCTATGTACTGCTGTGTTTCCAATGCAGTGGGAACGTGCCCTGGACAAAATATGTTTAACTGGAACATGGAACCTGTGTTATATTAACAACTATACAATATTAAATATAATTATGCTTTATGCAGGATTTTATATAAATGTTTTTAAAAAAATTATGATTACTTCTTTACATTACATCATTACACTATTATAATTATTCCAATACTTTTTTTCACAAAATATATTATAGAATGGGGACATATTATGGACAATATACGGCTATTCCGCAAACGTTTCATACCTGAAGAAATAATTGAATTAAAAAACGACAATATTATACATTTTAAAGACAACATTATCATCACAAAATGGGATGTTTTAAAACCCAGGCATGATATAAACAACGGTATTTCTGCGTATTTTATAAATGATGGCATCAAAGTAAGTAAAATATTTAATGAAAATGGCACCCTTGTATATTGGTACTGTGATATTATTGAAACAATATATAATAACAAAACTAACTCCTTTACATTTAACGACTTATTAATTGATATACTTATATATCCTGACGGACACGTTGAAGTCGTTGACATGGATGAGTTTGCTGATGCAATGGAAAGCGGAATATTGTCAAATTCTACTATAGCAGCAGCTCTGCGCAATGCTGACTCACTTCTTAAAACAATCTACTCAGGCAATTTTAACAAATATACATCCTATATTGAAAACATTTAAAGGGGTACCGCACATATCCAGCAACGATATCCCCTTTTTGTATTTTCCATTAGTTTTTGTCCTGCATATAACTAAAATTTGAAATATTTTTTGTAACTGTATTATATACATAGCTGCCATTAACTGCTGCCCCATCATTAGAACTTGCAGCAAAACCTATTTTAAGCGTGTCCCCGTCTTTCTCCATAAGAGTATATACTGTAGGACTTTCCTCATTAAACCTAGCATCGTTCCCATTATATTTTTTATAAGTTTCATTAAGAATATTATTACCATCCTCATGGGAATAGTATACATCCTGTTCTTCTAAATCATATATTATAAAAGTCTGTGCTTTTAACCCATTATAAATAAGGACTGCATACCTGCCTGTAATTCCATCAGCAGCCATCACCCATTTTATATCACAGAAATACCCTTCTGCTGTTTTCATTTTCCTTGAAGATGTGCCAGGATTTAAAATAATTTCCTTTATAACTTCACTTCCACTTGCATCTTTTTGTGTTTTTATTTCTATAAGGGCAGTTCCATTACTTTCAAGAGTATGCGAATTTTTTTCACCATCTCCGCTAGCAGGACCATTATAATCTGTCCTGTATTTTTTAATATCATCTTCCTCCAGTTCCATCTGCTGGTATCTTTCCTGTCCTGTATTCCATACATAGTACATCTTTTTACCTTGAAGTTCTGTAATAAATACCCTGGTAGTCATTTCAGGTATATCAAACTGGCATGATGCGGGCTCTTTGCCTGATGTATCATAAATTGCATCTGAAACCTTTTTTAATGAAGTTTCCTCAATATTCCAGATATAATATTCATTTAAAAACCCATTTCCTTTTCTTTTAGAACCAGTTATTTCCTTCCACCTGCTGCCAGACACTTCCACCTGCTGGCCAATTACAATTTCATTTGTGCCATCACCATTGTAATCATATGCATATAACTTTGTTCCTTCTCCAAAATGCATATTTCCATCTTTTATATCATTAAAATAATAATTAAGTTCTGCTTTGGCAATCTCTGGGTCATAACCATCACTTAACCTTATAATAAAATCACCAGTATAACCACTGCTATTATCATATGTACCTGATGTCATTACAAGCTGCAAAGTTCTTCCAAACCCAGAAGGTGAAGTTGTATCAAGGCTTGCCACAACAATATCTTCTTTGTCATTAAAAAGACTGCTGTCTGTTCCTGTTTCATATTCTATTCCCCATGTACCTCCAGCCCACAATATCTGTAATGGCCTTAACAAAAATATCCATGCAAAACACAAAAACAGCATAAGCAAAGCAAGACAGACATATCCCTTGCTTCCTTGTTGTATGTGTAACAGTCTGTATACCCTTGGCTGTAAATACCTTTCACCAGAAAAACAAGGAGAAAGTATTCCTTTATTAGAAATTTCTTTTAAATTAAAAATTTCCTGTGCATATCCATTTGCAGAAGCCTGCCCGTTATTTTTAACAACCATTTCATCTGCTGCCATTTCAATATCAACAGACAGGAAATGATATGCAACCCATATTAATGGATTAAACCAATGTACAATAACTACCAAAGAAGCCAAAAATCTTTTTATACCATCTTTTCTTTTTCTATGTGCTTCAAAATGCTGTAAAAGATATTTTATATCATTCACCTTTATATCTGCGGGAAGATACTGTTTCAAAACAAAAATCCCTGTTATAACCGGGCTTTCCAGCCCTTTAGACTGGTACACCCTGTCATATATATGCACAGCATCCTTAATTACACCCTTTGATTTTCTTCTATGCACAAATAAAATTATACACAAACCCGCCATTCCTGCACACCATATATAAGTACATGCCATATAACTTCTATTAACAGAAATATCATTAGTAAATACATTGGTCCAGCCTTTCATAATACCTGTACTGCCAGCCACCTCAAGACCAGTCTGGGACAGCAGTACATGAAACTTCCTGTTCCATGCCTTCACAATGCTAAATGTACTCGATAAAGCTACTGGGCATATACCCCTGAAGAAAACCAGAAGCCATAAATATACAATACATATCTTTGGCGCTTTGGCAAGCAGCAGCCGCAGCACAAGGACAACTGGCACAATTACAGCAATTATAACACTCATAGAAAATATTGTATAAAAAAGCCTGTATAATAAATCCATGCTGCCCTCCATATATTTTAAATTAGTTATTGCAAGCCTTTATTTGTTCTAAATCTTTTATCCACATATTTACAGATGCATCACTTGGCATTCTCCAGTCACCACGTGGTGAAAGTGCAACACTTCCCACTTTTGGGCCATCTGGAAGACATGAACGTTTAAACTGCTGTGAAAAGAACCTGCGGTAAAATGTACACAGCCATTTATATATTATATCTTCACTATAAGCCCCGTCAAAAGTATATTTTGCAAGCCTGTATATTTTAGAAGGCGTATACCCAAAACGCATCATATAATACAAGAAAAAGTCATGCAGTTCATAAGGACCTACAAGGTCTTCTGTCTTCTGTGATATTTCACCATCCTTTGGCGGCAGGAGTTCAGGGCTTACAGGCGTATCAAGCACATCCATAAGAATATCACCCAGTTCCTTGTCATTGCATGTCCTGGCATAATAAAGTACAAGATACCTTACAAGTGTCTTAGGGACAGAACAGTTTACACCATACATAGACATATGGTCACCATTGTATGTCGCCCATCCAAGTGCAAGTTCAGACATATCTCCAGTACCTACTACCATGCCACCCGCCTGGTTTGCTATATCCATAAGTATAAAAGTACGCTGTCTTGCCTGTGCATTTTCATAAGTAACATCATGCTCACTACTATCATGTCCAATATCACGGAAATGCAGGTTTACAGCCTCATGTATTGGAACTTCTTTTAACGTAGTACCAAGCTTTTTAGCAAGATTACACGAATTATTATATGTCCTGCCAGTAGTCCCAAAACAAGGCATAGTAACAGACTGTATACCACTTCTGTCAAGCCCAAGCATATCAAATGCCTTTACAGTTACAATTAACGCAAGGGTTGAATCAAGCCCTCCCGATATGCCCACTACCGCATTTTTACAATTTGTATGTGCAAGACGTTTCTTAAGCCCCATTGCCTGGATATCCAGTATTTCACTACAGCGTTGTTCCATATCAGATTTATTTCCTGGAACAAACGGGGTACGTGGATATTTCCTTGTAAGCACAGTTTCAGAAATGTCACAAAATTCAAATCCCATTACCATATACCCTGATTCAGCAGGAGATTTTATATTAAAAGTTGTTATACGCCTTCTTTCACTTGCAAGTCTTCCAAGGTCTATTTCACTAATAACCATCTGGTTGTTAAACCGTTCTGACTCAGCAAGTACAATACCATTTTCTGCAATAATATTATGGCCTGAGAAAACAAGGTCTGTAGAAGACTCCCCCTCCCCTGCATCCGCATAGATATAACCACACACAAGCCTTGCAGACTGGCTGCTTACAAGTTCCTTACGGTAATTATTCTTACCCGTCGTTTCATCGCTTGCAGATAAGTTAGCAATAACAGTTGCAGAAGCCATCACATGGTAACATGACGGAGGCACAGGCATCCACAAATCCTCACATATATCTATGCCAAGCATAAAACCAGGCATATTTAAAGCCTCGAACAGAATCTTTGCACCAAAACTTATACCCTCACCAGCTACACCAAGCCCTGGGATATTAATAATATCTGTTTTAGAAGGTGCTGGTGCAAAATGTCTTGCCTCATAGAACTCAGAATAATTAGGGATATTCTGTTTAGGAACCATGCCAAGCAAAATACCATTATGGATTACAGCAGCAACATTATAGAGCCTGCCCATATACATAAAAGGAAGCCCTGCAACAATAACCATATCAATATCATCTGATGTATTACAAATTTTTGCAAGCCCGTCTATGGCTCCATTTAAAAGCGTATCCTGCAGAAAAAGGTCGCCACATGTGTAACCAGTTATACATAACTCTGGAAAAACAGCAAGTTTAACCCCTTCTTCTGCTGCTGCATGGATATCTTTAATAATACTTTCTGTATTAAACTCTGTATCACCCACCCGTATATCTGGCGTAATAGCAGCAACCTTTATAAAATTATCCTTCATTATACTATCCCTCCATTCATAAAAAATCCTGATACCATATTTTTTGCAAAAGCCAAGTATATATTCGCAATACACAAACACATATATACATCCATAACATTACCATATTATGTAATAAAAGGAAATAAAAAGATAGCAAAACTGGTTGACAATATAGACCTATAGTGTTATTATAAGTCTACAGATTAGACCAAATAATGTAAGGAGGTATATAAATAGTGAAAGTAACAGGAAGTGAATGGTATGTACTAGAATGTCTATGGGAAGAAGAACCACAGACCCTTATGTCCATCTTCACAAAGCTTAATAAAACACAAGGCTGGGCGAAAAGCACCTGTGCAACAATGCTCAAACGTATGGAAGAAAAAAATCTTATCAGGCATGAAGAAAAAGGACGTACAAAATATTTCTATACAAATACCAGGCGTGATGAAGTTGCACATAAAGAAACAAGAAATTTCCTAAACCGTATCTATAATGGCAGCATAAGCATGATGATGTCCGCACTTGTGGCCAAAAATGAACTCAGTGACCAGGATATATCAGAACTTGAACAGATATTACAAAAGTTAAAAAAATAAATACATATAATAATACAAAAATCTACATCCAGGATGGGAGGCAGACATGGTTACACTATTTCTCACATCAGCCTTAATGGTAATTGTAATCCTTATTATAAGGTTTCTGTTTAAAAATAAATTAAGTTTTTTAGTATTATACCCATTATGGGGATTAGTGCTTTTACGCCTTCTGGTTCCAGTAACCATTATTGAAAGCCCTTTAAGCATAATGAACCTGGTAAATATTACAGACAATAAGAAAAATGTCCAGCCCGCCAAAGAAGAAAAAACTACAATTAATAATAAACCAGAAGAAAATAAAAATAACAATAAAACCAACAATAAAAATACAACAAAACAGTTTATAAACAAAAATGAGAAAAATACTAATATAAATAGCACAGTTAAAAATAATATAATAATTACAAGCGGAGAACCAGATATAAAAAATATTGAAGAAAATATACCTGCAGACCTGGCTAAAGACACAAAACCACAAACACAAAACAAGTTTATAAAACCTGCAGCTGTTATATGGATATCAGGAAGTATAATATTCTTTATATTTATCATAATATCCAATTCAATATTTTACAAAAAACTCAAAAGAAGCAGGCAACTTATGTTTAAAAGCAGCAGTAATATACCCGTATACATATCATATATTGTAAAGACCCCATGTCTTACAGGCATAATCCATCCTGCTGTTTATCTTCCAGCAGACAATAATATCAAAGAAAAATACTTAACACAAATTTTAGCACACGAATATACACATATTAAACATAAAGACAATATATGGGCACTGCTCCGGACAATATGTCTTGGCATATACTGGTTCTATCCTTTTGTCTGGATAGCAGCATTTTATTCAAAACAAGATGCAGAACTTGCATGTGATGAAGCAGTTTTAAAAAGCTGCAATAATAATGAAAGGTATGATTATGGCAAAATGCTTTTAACACTAAGCCAGAAAAGCCGCCCAGGCAGGTTTTGCATTACAACATCCCTTGGAAGCAGCAAAACTAATTTAAAGGAGAGATTAATAATGATAACTAAAAAAAGAAGGCTAAAAAAATACCATATAGCCCTAGTAACAGCCTTTTCTGTTATACTTGCAGGCTGCGGCATGACAAGCGGAAGTACATCCTCTGTTAATAAAAACCAGGCAGTTAATAAAGGCCAGACAGCCTTAAACCCTGTAAACACAACTGTGCCTGAATCTTTAAGTACCGAAAGACCTATAAATAACCCTGCTGCAGATAACAGGATTAAAGCATTTGAAAAATTTATGAAAAAGGATATATTATCCCGCCCTGAATGGATATACCGTCTTGAACCAGACCAGCCTGCCAGTACAGATAATTTATATTTCAGTATACAATATACAGAAGATAACATACCACTCCTTTTTGTAACTGAAAAGACATTTGAAATTTCTAACGATACCTCTGCCTCTTCATATGCAAATGTATATTACTATGATACAGACAGCAAAGAAGTAGAATTTTTAACATTTATGGCATGCAGCAGCTCAGGAGAACCTGTTTCAATAAAAGATGGAATATTTGTTACTAACACACACCATTCATACCGTGCCTATAAATTTAATACACAGAATAATAAAAATATATTGGAAGCAGAAGAAATAGAAGGCTACTATATATTTGATGATGATACAGAGAAACAGTCTGATAACTTCACATATACAAAATATGAATGGCAGCTTCCGCTTAATGATAAAAAAATAGAAAAGTCTGTTAAAAAAGGACTTGAAAATTATACTTATAATACAACTAAAAAAGAACATTATAATGTACCTGTAGCACTAGATTTTGCCAGTAAATATTCAAATGCCATACCAATTAATTATTATAAAAACAAACAGGCTAAATGGGATAAATTTTATAAAGATAAAGGAATGGTGTTAAACTATACTTATGGCGTATTTAGTGGAAATATAGATAATGAAATCTTAAAAAGCCTTAATAATATAAAAGATGAAGATTTTAAAGAAGTTATGGAACATGAAACCAGGATTATAAATGAAATGAGAATGACTTATTTGGGCAATCTTACAGAAAACCAAGCATTATACTATCTAAATGCCAGACATGATTCAAGCGCCCTCCTAATCTATACAGGTTCCGGACATTACAGTGTACATGGCATAAAAAAAGCCCAGAAAGGAATAGATGTAAACTTTCCAGAAATAAACCTTCCAGAACTTATAAATAGTGATTTTGACAATGATGGCGAAGATGAAACTGCATTTTATATAGAAGACCAGTTATTTATAATTAAATATAATTATGATTACAGTTATGAAGATTATAATATAATTACATCTTCAGTATTTGAAATATATACCTTTACAAAAGATAATGCCAGATACTTTACAGAACAGTTTTGTAAACTTTATGACCAGAACCAGAAACGTCCAGATATAGAATCTTTAAACCAGATTAAAAACATTACACATAATAAAAATTTCCAGTCAAAGACAGAACTTATGTCTGGAGGCGCTTTTGAAATTTATGGTTATACTCTCTCAGATAGCAGCCTTTCAAATAAATATGAATTTGGCTATAACAATTCATACGACATTACAATTGAAAATGGCAAACCTGTAATAAAAACATCAATTACCATAAGATACTATAAAAAAGGTGACAAAGAAAAAAACTATCATTATGTAATATTAGAAGCAGGTCTTAAATTTAACAACAGTAAGAAATATGGAAAGGAATTTACATTAACACAACCTTTTTCTCTTCATTTAGCAAATTAGATTAATATTTATATTAATGCAGGATTGGGAAAAGAAAAGACAACTCACTTAGGGATTTTTAATTCCTGAAAATATGAGGCTGCCACATTAAGAAAACACCATACAAGTTATAGGAATTTCATTTTATCAAAATACTATATCTTGTATTCTTCATTCTTATTGTGACAGCATCTTTTTTTCTTATTCTGTCATAATACCAGCCACACTGGTACAGTTCCAGTATATTCATATTATATATTTTTTAATTCTGTATAAGCAATATATAAAACCAACCTATAAAAATATCTGTTTTTTACAACTTATTGTTATATATTACCAATAAAAACCTTAAAATTTTCAATGACAAGCAAAAAATATTCTATATTTTATTCTTATAATACCGGATATACTGTCAATATCAACAAAGAGCACGTACAAAGTGTAAAAGAGAAGGGAGAAATGAGTATGAAGAAAAAAATTATTTCAATGGCAATGGTAACAGTTCTTAGCCTTTCACTGGCAGCATGTGGTTCTAATCCTGATAATAGTTCATCAGGCAACTCAGGCTCATCAGACAAAAAAGGCTCATCATCAGAGGTGGCAAATAAAGATAAACCTTTAGTATGGTTTAACCGCCAGCCATCTAACAGTTCTACAGGTGAACTTGACATGACTGCACTTTCATATAATGATGACACATATTATGTAGGTTTTGATGCAAACCAAGGTGCAGAACTCCAGGGTACAATGGTTAGTGATTATATTAAAAATAACATTGACAAAATCGACCGCAACGGTGATGGCGTAATCGGTTATGTCCTTGCTATTGGTGATATTGGACACAATGATTCCATTGCACGTACAAGAGGTGTACGTAAGGCACTTGGTACAGGAGTTGAGAAAGATGGTGATACCAACAGTGACCCAGTTGGTACTAATACAGATGGTTCCGCTTCTGCTGTAAAAGATGGTGAAATCGAAGCTGGCGGAAAGAAATATGTAGTACGTGAACTTGCTTCACAGGAAATGAAAAACTCTGCTGGTGCTACATGGGATGCAGCTACAGCTGGTAACGCAATAGGCACATGGTCATCATCATTTGGTGACAGTATTGATATAGTAGTATCAAATAACGATGGAATGGGAATGTCAATGTTCAATGCATGGTCAAAAGATAATAAAGTACCTACATTTGGATATGATGCAAACAATGATGCAGTTGCAGCTATCGCAGACGGATATGGCGGGACTATCAGCCAGCATGCAGACGTACAGGCATACCTTACACTCCGTGTTCTACGCAATGCACTTGACGGGGCAGATATTGATACAGGTATTGGTACAGCAGATGATGCAGGCAATGTATTAAGTGATGATGTATATGTATTTGATTCAGAACACCGTTCATATTATGCATTAAACGTTGCAGTTACTTCCGAAAACTACCAGGACTTCACAGATTCTACAAAGGTTTATGAACCTGTATCAAAACAGCTTGACAAAGGTTCACATGCCTCAAAGAAAGTATGGCTGAACATATATAATGCTTCTGATAACTTCTTAAGCTCAACATACCAGCCTCTTCTCCAGAATTATGATGACCTTCTTAACCTGGAGGTAGATTATATCGGTGGTGACGGGCAGACAGAGTCAAATATAACAAACCGCCTTGGAAATCCAAGCCAGTATGATGCATTTGCTATTAATATGGTTAAAACAGATAATGCTGCTTCTTACACAGCTTTACTTAACCAGTAATTTATAATAACTATTAAAATAAGATAACATTGTAACCGTTGAACCAGGGCGGGGCCTGAAACATATTTTATAAAGACAGTTTACAGGTACGCCCTGGTACTTATACATATCAATATACAGGAGTAAAAATAATGGAAAATAATAAAAATAATATTGTTTTATCAATACGTGGCATGAGCAAGTCCTTTGGCCGTAACAGGGTTCTTGACCACATAAACCTGGATTTGAAACGAGGAACGGTTATGGGTCTTATGGGTGAGAACGGGGCTGGCAAATCAACAATGATGAAGTGCCTTTTTGGCACATACCAGAAAGATGAAGGTAATATCTTCCTTGATGGCAAAGAAGTAAGCTTCTCTGGACCAAAAGATGCCCTTGAAAATGGTATTGCAATGGTTCACCAGGAATTAAACCAATGTCTTGAAAGAAATGTAATGGATAATTTATTCCTTGGACGCTATCCTGTCAATTCTCTTGGCATAATTGATGAAGGCAGAATGAAAAAAGAAGCTTCCGAACTTTTCAGAAAGCTAGGAATGACTGTGAACCTTACCCAGCCTATGCGTAATATGTCTGTATCACAAAGACAGATGTGCGAAATTGCCAAGGCAATTTCCTATAATTCAAAAGTAATTGTTCTTGATGAACCAACTTCTTCACTTACAGTGCAGGAAGTAGATAAACTTTTTGAAATGATGAGAATGTTAAAAGAACAAGGTATTTCCCTTATTTATATTTCACATAAAATGGATGAAATATTTGAAATATGCGACGAAATATCTGTTCTGCGTGATGGCAACCTTGTTATGACAAAAAGCAGCAAAGATACAAATATGAATGAATTAATAGCTGCCATGGTTGGCCGTTCTCTCGAAAACCGTTTCCCTCCAGTTGACAATATACCAAAAGATACTATTTTATCTATACAGCATTTGTCCACAAAATTTGAACCATATTTACAGGATATCACATTTGATGTAAAAGAAGGGGAAATCTTTGGATTATATGGGCTGGTTGGTGCTGGACGTACAGAACTTTTAGAAACTATTTTTGGCGTACGTACAAGAGCAGCAGGGCGTGTTTATTTTAATAACCACCTTATGAATTTTAATGGCCCGAAGGACGCAATGGATAATGGTTTTGCGATGGTCACTGAGGAACGTAAGGCAAATGGGCTCTTTTTAAAGGCTGACCTTACTTTTAATACTACAATTGCGAATTTAGACCAGTATAAATCTGGTATGGTACTTTCTGATTCTAAAATGGTTAAAGCAACGGCCAAAGAAATCAAAATTATGCATACAAAATGTATGGGTCCGGAAGATATGATTTCAAGCCTTTCTGGCGGCAACCAGCAGAAAGTTATTATAGGAAAATGGCTGGAACGTAATCCAAAAGTATTTATGATGGATGAGCCTACACGAGGAATAGATGTTGGTGCAAAATATGAAATCTATGAATTAATTATCAATATGGCGAAACAAGGGAAAACAATTATTGTTGTTTCTTCCGAAATGCCAGAAATTCTTGGAATTACAAACCGCATCGGCGTTATGTCAAACGGACATCTTTCTGGAATTGTCAACACAAAAGAAACAGACCAGGAAGAGCTTTTAAGACTTAGTGCAAAATACCTATAAAAGGGAGATGAATAAAGATGGATAATAAAAACAGTACAATTCTTACAGATAAACAAGAAATGCAGCTGCGCAAGCCAATAGATGATTATATAGGGAAAATCCAGTCAAAAATTGACAATCTCAGGGCAGAAGGGACAGACAGGATTATCTTTCTTCAAAATAATATTAGCACAACAAAAAAAGACCGTACTCTTTCAAAAGGAGAAAAAGATAAAAAGATTGCAGAAGACATGGCAGCGCTTGAAAAAGCAAAGGCAGTTGAGTCTAAAAACAAAGATGAAGTGTCAAAATTAATATCTGATGCTGAAGCTTATTTAAAAATGCACTTTGATAAAGACTATTACCAGCCTATAAGAGAAAACTGTGTTTCCGCAAAAGAAGAGGCAAAAGATAAATACCAGGCAAAAGTTGCAAAACTTAAACAAGAACACCAGGAAAATATTTCAAAACTTTCTGACCACCAGGAAATAAAAGATGAAAATTATGTTTATAAAAACCGGCTTTTTGATGCCAAAATGGGGCTTGAAAAAGACCTTCAACAGATAAAAGACAGAAAACATGCAGCATATACTTATAAATACCATCTTCTTGACTTGCTCCGTATGTCAAAATTCACATTTATGGAAACAAGGGCACAGAAATGGGAAAATTATAAATATACATTTAACCGCAGGGCATTTTTGCTCCAGAATGGCTTGTATATTGCTATAATACTTATATTTATTATGTTGTGTATAATAACCCCAATTATAAAAGATTCACCACTGCTTACTTACAACAATGTTTTAAATATTCTGCAGCAGGCTTCACCAAGAATGTTCCTTGCCCTTGGTGTTGCAGGATTAATTCTTCTTACAGGTACGGACCTTTCCATTGGACGTATGGTAGGCATGGGCATAACAACCGCAACTATAATTATGCACCAGGGGATTAATACAGGCTCCGTTTTTGGCCATGTATTTGACTTTACAAGCCTGCCTATAGGCATAAGAGTAATATTTGCACTGTTTATGTGTATTGTTTTATGTACATTCTTTACTGCCATTGCAGGTTTCTTTACTGCCAAATTTAAAATGCACCCATTTATCTCTACTATGGCAAACATGCTTGTAATCTTCGGGCTTGTTACATATGCAACAAAGGGTGTGTCATTTGGTGCTATTGAACCAGTAATCCCTAATATGATTATTCCAAAAATAAACGGCTTCCCAACAATTATTCTCTGGGCAGCAGCAGCAATAGCAATAGTATGGTTTATCTGGAATAAAACAACATTTGGCAAAAACCTGTACGCTGTCGGAGGAAACCCAGAAGCAGCATCAGTATCAGGTATTTCTGTATTCAAAGTAACAGTTGGCGCATTTGTCCTGGCAGGTATCCTCTATGGATTTGGCTCATGGCTTGAATGTGCAAGAATGGTTGGTTCTGGTTCTGCTACTTATGGGCAAGGCTGGGAGATGGATGCAATCGCTGCCTGTGTAGTAGGAGGTGTATCTTTCACTGGTGGTATTGGTAAAATTTCAGGTGTAGTAGCAGGTGTATTTATTTTTACAGCACTTACCTATTCACTTACCATACTTGGTATTGATACAAACCTGCAGTTTGTATTTTCAGGAATAATAATACTTATATCAGTAACACTTGACTGTCTGAAATATGTACAGAAAAAATAAAACTTATCTTGCAAGCTATCTTTGTATGTCTTCTTTAATGTTTTTTATTAAAGAGATTTAATACAATTATCTTACCTGGAACAACAGGCATGAAAGGAGGGAATTAAAAAAATAACCTGCCTGGGCTTCCAGCAAAAGTTTATACACCCTCTAAAATATACAAGTCCCCCACTTATTAAGTGGCGGGACTTAAATAGTAAGGTTAAAGTAAGATAAATTATATGTAAAAAACAGAAGACATACTGGCTATATATAAGCTGTACAAAAAACATATGAAAAAGGGGAGATTTCATAATAATAAACAATTAAGGAGGAAATTGATTATGGGAGCAAAAAAATTGTTGGCCGTAACGTTAGTATTTAGTATAGCAGCAACGGGTATTCCGTTATCTGGCATTGGGGTGGACGTACAAGCGGCAAATAATAACAGTGCCATATTTAAAGGTGAAGAATGGTTCGACCAGAACGATGTATTCCAGGTAAACAGAGAAGATGCACATGCAAGTTTTATAGGATTTGACAACATTAACAGTGCCAAAAACCCAGAACTAAGAAAAAAGCATGAAACATCACCATATTACCAGTCATTAAATGGCACTTGGAAATTTGAATGGGTAAAATCCCCACATGAAAGAAATATGGAGTTTTATAAGGATAGTTATGATACCAGCAGCTGGCAGAATATAAAAGTTCCTGCAAACTGGCAGACAGAAAACTATGATTCTCCAAAATATACTGATACACGTCTTCCATGGGAAGGTGTAGAAGACCCAAGGGCAAATTATGGACTGCCAGCAGACAGCCCAAGAGGCATTGCACCAACAATTTACAATCCAGTTGGCTCCTATAAGAGAACATTTAAAACGCCAGCAGACTGGGATGGGAAAGAGGTTTTTGTATCTTTCCAAGGAGTCGAATCCGCATTCTATGTATGGGTCAATGGAAAAAATGTTGGATACAGCGAAGACAGCTATACACCAGCAGAATTTGATATCAGTAAATATTTAAAACCAGCAGGTGAAGATAATACAATTTCTGTACAAGTATACCGCTGGTCAGATGGAAGTTATCTTGAAGACCAGGACTTTATACGTCTAAGCGGTATTTTCAGGGATGTATTTTTATTTGCCAAAAACAAAGAAGCATCCTTATTCGATTTTGCTTATACAACAGACCTTGATGAGAACTATAAAGATGCAACATTTAATTTTGAAGTTACATTAAGGGGATATAACGGAAAAGCAGCAGATGGATATAAAGTAGAAAGTATTTTATATGATAAGTCTGGTAATGAAATCTTTAAAAAAGAACTTGGGGACTTTACATTTAAAACAGAAGACGACAACCGTTATTTCCAGGCTGTTTCCAGTTATTCACAGCAAGTAACAGCACCAGCACTCTGGTCAGCAGAAAATCCAGAGCTTTATGAATTGTTAATTGTTTTAAAAAATGCAAACGGTGATATTGTAGAAACAGCAGGAACACATGTAGGCTTCAGGGAAATTGAAATTGTAAGAAAAGGAACTAATAAATCACAGATTATTGTAAATGGTGCACCAATTATGATTAAAGGTGTAAACCGCCACGAGACATCATTAGAAGGAGGCCGTACCGTTACAGAAGAAAGCATGGTACAGGATATTCTTCTTATGAAACAGTATAATATTAATTCCGTAAGGAATTCACACTATCCAAATGACGCAAAATGGTATGACCTTTGTGATGAATATGGGCTTTATATGATTGATGAAGCAAATATTGAATCCCATGGGTTAAACGATTACATTCCACAGAGCGACCCACAGTGGATTGCAGCATGTAAAGACAGAATGAGAAGTACCATTGAACGTAGTAAAAACCATGCAAGCATTATGTCCTGGTCTTTAGGCAATGAAAGTTACAACGGTGATACCTGGGCAGAACTTGGTAAACTCTGCAAAGAACTTGACCCAACAAGATTTGTACATTATGAAGGCTGGAGAGATATTGATGAAGTAGATGTATGGTCAAGAATGTACCGCCGTGTCAACAATCTTGGAGTTGATGACAAAATAAAAAATCCTTTAGGATGGTGGGGAGAACATGGTACAAAGCCAGCTTTCCAATGTGAATATGCACATGCAATGGGTAATGGTATTGGAAACCTTGATGAATACTGGGACGTTTACGAGAAATATCCAAACCTGCAAGGCGGGTTTATCTGGGACTGGGTAGACCAAAGTCTCAAAATAAAGACCCAGGCAGACCAGATATTAAAAGATGATGGAAAGAATAATCTGGAAGTTATATTAAAAGGTGAACTGTCTGACAATGGCAAAGAAGGAAAAGGACTTAATGGATACGCACAGGTTTACAATGACAAATCCCTGCATTTATCAGGCAATACACCACTTACATTAGAAGCCTATGTAAAACCAGAAGGTTACAAACTCCGTGGAAGCAATGATGGTTCAGGACAAATTGATGCATCTGCATATAACCAGACAGCTCCAATTATCACAAAAGGCAATGATGAATGGTGCAATTCTGAATCTTATGGTTTAAGAAGGCTGGTAGATGGAGAAAATGATGTACTTGAATTTTATATACGTGGCGGCAAATATAACGATGACTGGGGTGTTTATGAAAAAGCCGCAGCACAAATCCAGACACCAGATGACTGGGCAGACAACTGGCATCATATTGCAGGTACATATGACGGAACAACACTTAAATTATATCTTGATGGAAAAGAAGTTGCATCAACAACAAGTGAATTTGGCATTGTTTCTGGCCCAAACCCAGTCGGCATAGGGGCAGACCTTACCTATGATGCACAAAATCCAAATGTTCCAGCCACATTTAAAGGTATAATTGATAATGTAAGAATTTATAACAAAGCGCTTTCATTAGAAGAGTTAAATAACACTGAAAGAAAATCTGATGACAATACATTATTGTGGCTTGATTTCAATGGTACTACAGAGAAAACATATGCCCAAGATTCATATTACAGTTTTGGTGGTGACTGGCAGAATATCCCAGAAGGAAATCCAAACAATAAAAACTTCTGCGCAAACGGGCTTGTATCAGCAGACAGGACAGTACAGCCAGAACTTGAGCAGGTAAAATATATCTATCAGAACGTTGGCATTGAAGATGCTGGCATTTTAGAAGGTAAAGTAAAGATTTCTAATAAATATTTATTTACAAATCTTAATAAGTTTGAAGCTTCATGGGAATTAATAGAAGATGGAAAACCTATACAAAGCGGAATATTTACAGATACAGATATGGATATAAGACCTGTACAGGATTCTACAGAAGAAGTAAAAACCTATGGTGAAAAAGTAATTACTGTACCATTTAAAAAACCACAATTAAAAGCTGGTGCAGAATACTTTGTAAATATAAGCTTTAAGTTAAAAGAAAAAGCTTCATGGGCAGAAAAGGGACATGAAGTTGCACATGGACAGCTCACTGTGCCATTTGACGTACCTGCTGTAAAAACTTTAAATACTGCATCAATAGAAAATCTTGATTTATCAGAAGACCAGGATTCTGCAGTTATTAAAGGAAAAGATTTTACAGTTACATTTGATAAGACAGCAGGGACAATTAAAGACTTCACATACAAAGGCAAAAAGCTTCTGGAAAGTGGTCCACAGCCTGATTTCTGGAGAGCACCAACAGACAGTGACCTTGGATTTTATTCAGCATCTGAATATGATACCTGGAGATATGCAGGAGCTGATAAAGCAGTTTCTAATGTAACAACCAAAAAGATTAATAATGGAATGGTTGAAATTACAGTAGACTCCAAGCTTCCAACAACAACTGAATCTTCTTATCAACAGAAATTTATTGTATATGGTACTGGAGATATTAAAATAACAAGTACATTAACACCAGGCGCAGGACTTCCAGAAATTCCAGTAATAGGCAACAGCCTGACACTGCCAAAAGAATTTTCAAATGTTACCTGGTATGGAAAAGGACCAGATGAAAATTATATTGACAGACAGTCTGGATACGAAATTGGTATTTACAAAAAAGACGTAGATGACTTCTTTATTGATTATATCAAACCACAAGAAACTGGCAACAGGACAGATACACGCTGGGTAAGCATGACAAACAGTGAAGGCACAGGTCTTCTTGCTAAAACAGATGTACCTATGGAATTCAGTGCATTATATTATACAGCAGAGGAACTTACAAATGTAATGCATTCTTATATGTTAGGAAGCAAAGATAATATTACTCTGCGCCTTAACCAGAGACAGATGGGGCTTGGTGGTGACAATTCCTGGGGAGCAAAACCTCTTCCAGCATATTTAAACCCATCTGACCGCACATATGAATACACTTATACATTAAAACCTGTTTCTACAGCAGATGCTGGCACATCTATGAAGGAGTCCAAAGTTGTACTTCCAGATGGCAATTCACAGGAACAGCCAGAACTTAAAAAAGGAGATACTGTTTTATACAAAAATGTATATTACTCAGTTCTTGACCCTGCTAAAAAAACAGCCATAGTTACAAAAGGCAAAGATAGAAAAATTAAAAATGCCATAATCCAGCCACAAATTACAATAAATGGTATTAAATGCAAAGTAATACAGATTGGCAACAAAGCATTCAATGGATACAAGAACCTTACAAAAGTAACTATTGGCAAAAATGTAAAAACCATTGGCAAACAGGCATTTATGGGAAGTAGCAAATTAAAGAATATCACTCTTGAAAAAGGTGCAGTATTAAATACTATAAAGAGCGGCGCATTTAAAAATACTTCTTCCAAAATAACAGTTAAAGCACCAGGAATGAATGCAAAACAACGTAATACAATACTTAAAAAGATGAAAAAAGCAGGAATGGGTAAAAAATCAGTTATAAAATAACCCATATAAAATACATAAGAAAACCTCTTGAAAAACTATATAATGAAAACAGCAGTTATCTGGAAAAAACAGTGGCTGCTGTTTTTATATAATGCATTTATTTACTTTTATCAATGGTTTTGATATAATTATAAAAACTAATCCAGTAATTCATATATATGGAGATAGGAATATGGATAAATATACAATACTTCTGGCAGATGATGAGGAAGACGTAATACAAGTAATTATCAAAAAAATTAACTGGGAAGAACTTGGTTTCTCAGTAATTGGATATGCTAATAACGGAGTAAAAGCTTTAGAAATAATAGAAGAATTACAACCTGATGTTGTTATGACTGATATCAAAATGCCATATATGGATGGCATAGAGCTTTCCAACCGTATTAAAGCTGGTTTTCCAGCAACCAAAATTTTATTTTTCACTGGCTTTGATGAATTTGAGTATGCAAAAGAAGCTGTACATCTTGAAGTTGAAGAATATATACTAAAACCTGTTAATTCCATAGAATTAACTAATGTATTTAAACAGCTTAAGATAAAACTTGACCAGGAAATAAACGAAAAAAGAAATGTAGAAATATTACAGAAATATTATTTGGAGTCACTGCCACTTTTACAAGCAGACTTCTATTCTTCACTAATTGAAGGAAGAATTAATGAACACGAAATTCCAAAATATCTTTCTGATTACCAACTCTCTTTTCCTGGACCATTTTTCTGCTGCCTTGTAATACACACCTCTTCAAACCCAGTTCCACAAGACATGAACCCTTTACTTTTATCCACCTCTGTCCAGAAACAGGCAAAAGAACGTCTTGCAGAAAAATGGCAGGCAAAATGTTTTTCTTACCTTGGAAATACAGTTCTAATTCCACAGCTAAAAAACGAAAGCATGATTTCTGAACTTACAGATGAATGTGACAGGTTCTGTAAATATGCAAAACGTATTATTGGTGCTGTTGTAACTATTGGAGTTGGTAAAACCTGCAGAAATATACTTGAATTATCACAGTCTTATAGAAGTGCCAGGGTAGCAGTATCATACCGTGTAATTTATGGTGCTTCGAGGGCAATTAATATAAAAGAAATTGTTCCACAGAAAATAGATAAATCCAGTCCTTCAAACGACATGGAACTATCTAACCTTTTTAAAATAATACGGCTAGGTTCTGAAAAAGATGTAATAAAAGCAGTTGGCAAATATCTTGACCATACACTTTTTCCAAAAAAATCTTTACACCAGCACCATATTTATGTTATGGAACTGATAAGCACATTATATAAATTTTCAATTAATAATGACATTGACATAGAAGATTTTTCAACAGACATCAAGAAATTGTATGGCAGCCTTCTTGATTTAGAACCTGATGCATTACAAAAGTGGCTTGTTGGTATCAGCCTTTCCTGCCATGATAAATTAATTGTTGCACGGAATAAGTCAACACAATCCCTTGTAGATAAAGCTAAGGAATATGTCCATAATAATTATACAGATGAAGAACTTTCACTTGACAGTGTTTGCAATGTACTTGGCGTATCAAATTCCTACTTTTCTACAATATTTAAAAAAGAGACTGGAAACTCATTTATAACCTATTTAACAGATTACAGAATGGACAGGGCATCGTGTATGCTTCTTGAAACAAATGAAAAAAGCTATATAATAGCAAAAAATGTTGGCTACACAGACCCTAATTATTTTAGTTATGTATTTAAAAGATGTTTTGGCGTATCTCCTTCAAAATATAGAACGGAGCATACAGAAAATGAAAAGTAAACTTTTACAGCACATAAAAAAATTTAAACCAACAGGAATGCAATCAACAATTATGGTTGCATTCTCTGCTATATCTGTTTCCATTATGTTAGTTCTTGGAATTGTAGTATATTTAAGGTTTTCTGCTTCATCCAGGCAGGAAATAATACAAAGCACACAGAAACTTATGGAACAGACTGTAGAAAACCTTGAAGATTATCTTGTAAGTATGAGGCAGATATCAGATGCTGTCTATTACAATGTTATAAAAGAATGTGATTTATCAAATAAAGAAGATAATATACAGCAGGGAATGAATCTTTTATATGAAGCAAACAGGGATAATTTAAGAAGCATTGCCATATATAACAACTACGGAAGCCTGATGGCAGCAGAACCAGTCGCACTACAAAAAGAAGACCCTGATGTCACAAAACAGGACTGGTACAAAAAAGCTATGGAAAAAATGGAAAATATGCACTTTTCTACCCCTCATATACAGAATTTGTTTGATGATACTTCCCTGCGTTACTACTGGGTTATTTCATTAAGCCGTGTTGTAGAACTTACAAATAATGGTGTACCTATTACTGGTGTCTTGCTTGTTGACATGGATTATTCCAGTATTTCACGGATGATGAAACAAATCAATACATCAAATAATGGACAGTATTATTATCTTTGTGACAAAAACGGACAAATAATATACCATATGCGGCAAATACAGATTAGCAAAGGCATTTCCAGTGAAAATAGTATAAAAGCTGCCAGCTACAAAGATGGTGTATATGATGAAACTTTTGACGGGGAACAACGTAAACTTATTGTCAGCACAATAAGTTATACAGGATGGAAACTTGTGGGTGTAATTCCATATTCTACATTTACACATGGCATGTTTAACACCCGTTACTTTATTATTATGATTATTCTTTTAATGGCAATGATGCTGGCAGTTATTAACCGTGTTGTTTCAGTCAGGATATCAAGCCCTATTTTAAAATTAAGTGATTCTGTTATGGAATATGAAGCAGGTGAAAAACCAGAAATCTATATTGGTGGCTCTATTGAAATCAGGCATCTTGGATATTCAATACAACAATCTTATGAACAGATTGATATGCTTATGCAAAAAATTATAATGGAACAGAATGAAAGAAGAAAAAGTGAACTTGATGCACTTCAGAGCCAGATTAACCCACACTTTCTTTACAATGCCCTTGATTCTATTACCTGGATGATTGAAGGGGAACGTAATGACGACGCAGTATTTATGATTTCTGAACTCGCCAGGCTTTTCCGTATAAGCCTTTCTAAAGGACGCACAATAATTAGTGTAAAAGATGAACTACAACATGCACAAAGTTATATGAATATACAGAAAATACGCTATAAAAATTCATTTTCCATTAAATTTGACATAGAAACTGAGATATACTCCTATTGTACTGTAAAACTAGTTCTACAGCCAATACTTGAAAATGCAGTTAATTATGGCATAAATGATATGTATGAATGTGGAGAAATAACAGTCTCTGGAAAAAAGAATGATGAAAATATTATTCTTGCAGTTTCAGATAATGGTACTGGCATACCAGAAGAAGAAGTGCTTCTACTGCTTACAGATAGTAACCGTGTACACAAACATGGTTCAGGTGTAGGGCTTGTCAATGTCAATAACCGTATCCAGATTCTATTTGGCAAACAATATGGACTTACTATTGAAAGTGAACCAGATGAAGGAACTACTGTTTCAATATGTATCCCTGCAATACCTTATACAGAAGAAAATAGCAAAATTCTTGAAAAAGGAAATATATTTATCAATGAATAAATGCATAGTACAACGTTTCGTTAATTCCCATATACTAAGTATTTGACATTTATGTCAGACCAAGACAAAGAAATGAGCCATAGTGGTCTATGGAGATTTATGACAACGCAATACTGTCATAAATAACGGATACTTAGTGTATAAGGAATTGCGAAACATTGTATTAGCAACAAAATATAGGATAATTATAAATGAAAAATAATAAAAAATTATTTATTTCTATTGAAGCCATAATGGCTGTAATGGTTATTGCCATGGCTTTTATTATGCTTAAGGAAAACAGCAAAAAAGATTTACACAAAATTTCTGTAATTGTACCAAACTCAAATGATAACCAATGGACAGCATTTAAATATGGACTTAAAATGGCAGCAGAAGACCAGGATACTGAAATATTTTTTGTAAGTACAGGCAATATATCATCTGCAGAAGAAGAAACCAATATAATAAAACGTGAAATAGAAAATGGAACTGACGCATTAATTATAAAACCTGTTCCAGATAACAAAATTGAAAATATTTTAAAAAAAATTGAAAATAAAATTCCAGTAATGCTTATAGGCACTACTGCATCCAAAAATAAACCTGAATCTATGCTTCCAGTTACAGAGCCTGACAATTACCTTATGGGAAAATCCCTGGCAGAAGAATTATTAAAAGATTATAATGGAAATATAACTGGAAAAACATTAGGAATTATTACAGAAACTTCTGTCCAGGAAGATATTATTAACAGAATAAACGGATTCCAGGATGTATTAAAAGACAAAGATGCCAAAATATCCTGGACTATTTCTGGTTCTTTCAAAGAACCAGAAGAAAATACATTAGATAAACAACCAAAGGTTGATATTGTAATTGCCCTTGATGACCAGAGCCTGGTAACAGCAAGCGGGTATTCAGCTGCTAATAACTTACATGGAGCACTTGTATATGGAATAGGCCATTCTACAGAAGCAATTTATTATCTTGATACAGGTATTATAAGATGCCTGGTAGTACCTGATGAATTTAGTACAGGTTATAAAAGTTTAACAGAAACGGCAGAAAGTCTTAAATATTATTTCCGTAAAATGAAAGATATAACTGTTTCATACACAATAATACGCAGAGATGAATTATTCTCCCAGAAGAACCAGGAAATCATCTTCACAATGAGCCAGTAAAAACAGAGGTATTTTATGAAATTTAAAAACATTTGGACATCAGTAATTATCTTTTATACAATTATAATACTATTATGTGCCTGTGGAAAGCAACAACAAGATACACCAGATAAACTTTATCTTGGAATAACATGTTATAACCAAAGTGATACATTTATTAACCAGCTTGTTACATGTCTTAAAGATAAACTCAGCCAATTTGAAAATGATAATTTTGAAGTTACAATGACAATACGGGATGCTGCTGGTTCACAACGTACACAGGATGACCAGGTACAGGAACTAATTAATGCTGGCTGTAATATACTTTGTGTAAATCTTGTAGACAGGGCAGACCCATCAGAAATTATTAACCTTGCTAAAGAAAATAATGTACCAATTATCTTCTTTAACAGGGAACCCGTCGCAGAAGATATGATGCGTTGGGAAATGCTTTATTATGTTGGGGCAGATGCAAAACAGTCTGGTATAATGCAAGGAGAACTTGCTTTGAGTGCAATACAGGCAAATAAAAATATAGACAGGAACAAAGATGGAAAAATCCAGTATGCAGTACTTGAAGGAGAACCTGGCCACCAGGATGCCATTATCCGCACAGAAAATGCAGTTGACACCTTAAAAAATAATGGCATTGAACTTGAAAAGCTATGTTGTGGCATTGCAAACTGGAACCGTGCACAGGCACAGAACCGTATGATGCATATAATAAGCCAGCACCAGAATAATATTGAACTTGTCCTGGCAAATAATGATGATATGGCTCTTGGAGCTATTGATGCATATAAAAAATTAAACTATACAGAATCTGCTTTACCTGTATTTTTTGGAATAGATGGAACTGATGTTGGATTAAATGCAGTAAAAGACCTTGAACTTGCAGGAACTGTATACAATGATAAAGAAGGACAGGCAGCTGCAATAGCAAAACTGGCTGTTGAAATTATATCTAAAAAAGAAATAACCAATAAATATACCTATCTGCCTTATTCTAAAGTTACAAGCGATAACGTTAATGATTTTCTTAATAAAGATAAATAAAAAAGCGGACCTGGAAGTGCCCGCTTTTTATTTATCCTGCACACACTTCATTACCAAGTGCAAATGAATAAATAATCTTTTCTTTAACCCTTTTACCAGTTATACTTTCAAGCGCCCTTGCATAATAATCCAGCTGTTGTCCATATTTCTCCAGAAGTTTCTTACTATCACCCTTTTTAACAAAATCAGTTTTATAATCAACAAGAACAATCTCCCCATCTTCCTCAAAAAACGCATCAATAATGCCCTGCATAAGTACAATCTCTGTACATCCAGTGCCAGTCCCACTATAAATTTCAGATGCCGGAAGCCCTATTATAAAAGGCTGTTCCCTTTTTAAACTTCCATTTACCTGCGCCTGGCACATACGCCTGCAAATACTACTTTTATAAAAAGCCTTAAACTTATCTGCATTAATTATTAACGCCTCTTCCTTTTCCATATAACCACTGTCACACATACTTTCTATAAACTTTTCAAAATCAAAACTATCATTTAATTCACTATATGGCAGATGTTCCATTACAAGATGGTACAATGTACCCTTTTCTGTATTTGTTATTTTACTTGTATCTTTCATAAAACGGGCTTTTGGCGCAACAGCATAACTAGATAAATCTATAATACTATCTTCATCACCACTAAGAATCTCTGCTTTCTGGGCAGCAAGCCTTTTAATTTCAGTAACTGATACTTTAACTGGAAGCTGCTGTTCACTTAGGTAAGGATAATTATAATCTAACTGGCTTTGTATTTCTACAGCCATATTTTCATTATAAACCATCTCTGTATCCCAGTTCTTAAGAAGGTTATAATTATCAATACTTCTCTCAAGACCTTCTTTTTCTTCTGTTATAATATCACTCTGTCCTTCTGTTATAATATTAAACAAAATATCAGCTATAAATCCCCCATTAAGCAGTACAGGCATAATCCAGTCAAAATATGTCTGTGCACTTAGAAGAGATGTCATATTATGGTTTCCACTTTTATTTCTCCATTTTTCTATTTTCTTTTCAACACCTGCTGCCGTGCCAGTAAGTACCAGTTTCTCTTCAGCACGTGTAAGTGCAACATAAAGTATCCTTATTTCCTCAGAAATGGTATTCTTTTTAATCTGGTTAGCCATAAACTTCTTCATAAGAACTGGCTGTTTAACTCTTAATTCAAGGTCAATATAATCAGCTCCTGCACCATAATCAGCATCAATTATTGTAGCCTTTCTTGCATCCTGTAAGTTAAAATGTTTCCCCATTCCTGCTACAAATACAACTGGAAACTGGAGTCCCTTACTTTTATGTATACTCATAATCCTTACTGCATTAGTATTTTCTCCATTAACAGAAGCCTCTCCAAAATCAATATTTGATTTATTAAGCCTTTCAATATAATGTGTAAATCCAAAAATTCCCCTGTGCCCATTTTCTGTAAATTCAACTGACTGCTGTAAAAGAATATCAAGATTTGCTGCACGCTTTTCACCAGCAGGCATAGCAGACATAATATTATAATAACCTGTTTCTTTATAAATACATTGTAATATCTCATATACAGAAGAATACCCTGCCATATCCTGGTAACGTGAAAGCATATTACAGAACTTCTCCAGTTTATCCGCAAGTTTTTTTCCTTCCTCATAACTAGCAGGAATTTTATCAATATATTTATCAAAATTATTTTCTAAATCTTCATCTATACTAATATCTTTTTTATCACTATATAATTTAATAAAAAGCTGTATTCCGTCCATATAATTTAATGTACGTGGAACTGATGCAATACATGCAAGTTCTTCATCTGTTATATTTCCAATAACAGAACGGAGTACAGCCACAAGAGGTATATCCTGTCTTGGATTATCAATAATACGTAAGAAATCAAGCACGGTACAGACCTCTATTGCAGAAAAATATCCTGTCTTTGTATCAGAATATGCAGGTATTCCCATATCTGCCAAAGTTTCTATAAATTCTTCTGACCATCCGCTCATACTTCTTAAAAGAATTACAATATCTTTATATTCTGCACGCCTGTAACCATTTTTTCCACTTACATAAAGAGGGTTCTCCCCTTGTACCATCCCACGTATACGTTCACCTATTGATGCCGCTTCTAGTACACGTTTCTCAATATTTTCTGCATCTTCACTCTTTTGTTCAATAAGAATTACATCTGTCTTTTTAGAAATATTCAAATCTGTACTTTCATAATTCCTGCCTGGTACAAGCTTTGCATCATTATCATAATTAATACCACCAAGACATTCTTTCATAATATTTTCAAAAATATAATTAGCAGAGTTAAGCACAATTTCCCTGCTCCTGAAATTTTTATGCAAATCTATTCTCTGGTATGGACCCTTGCCAACTGTATAACTATTATATTTCTTCATAAACAGCTCAGGTCTTGCGAGACGGAACTGGTATATACTCTGTTTAACATCACCTACCATAAAAAGATATGGTTTATTCCCTGGTGCACGGCAAAGGCTTGTAAGTATAAGCTCTTGCACAAAGTTACTGTCCTGGTACTCATCAGTCATAATTTCTTCATAAAATTCCTGTAACTCACATGCAACTTCACTTGGCTTTACTTCCCCATTCTCTTTAGATATAAGTATATCCAGCGCAAAATGCTCCATATCTGCAAAGTCAAGCAATCCTTCTTCTCTTTTCCTTTCTGCAAACATAGAAGAAAAATCTCTTACAAGATTTAAAAGTTCTTTTACCAATGGAAACATAGCCTTAATATCTGCAAGCATCTCCTCTGGTTCCTGGAAAAAGAAATTCTTCTTAAGCACTTGCAAACCATTTTTCTGGTAACTTTCCCTAAGTGCTTTAACTTCTTCTTTTTTCTCTGGTATAATTCCTGGGTCACGTTTTGCAGAAAGCCTTGCTGGATTAAGCATGCCAAAAGCTTTATAATAACCTGCATAAGTATCTGCCTGCATTACTATTCCAATCTGATTTATATCAGATTTTATAGCATCACAATAATTTGCAGGGCCACCCCCGCTATTACAGATTTCTAATGCTTTTTGTGCTGATGCCATATAATCAGATAAACAATCTCTTATATATTTTTTAAGTTCTTCCATCCATACGGTTTCTTCAAATTCTTCCATAGAACTACATGCATACATACCTTCACATCTTTTAAGCCATTCATCAGGCCATGGATAGCTCATGGATATATTAAAAAGCCTTAAAACAAGCTCTTCAATATTACTGTCAGTCCTGCCAGGAGAAAAGCTTTCTGTAAAGTCAAGGAAAGTCTGGTTGCCATTTTCCCTGCTTTCCTGATATTTCATTTCCAAAAGTTCTTCCATAATATCTGTTTTCATTATTGCAAGTTCATTCTCATCTGCAACCCTGAAAGACGGGTCTAAATCAATTACATGAAAATAATTACGTATAATATTCTGGCAAAAACTGTCTATTGTAGTTATCTGTGCATTATGCAGAAGGGTTGCCTGCCTTTGGAGATGTTCATCATCAGGATTTTCTATAAGCATCTTTTCTATTGCGTCACCAACACGGTTTCTCATTTCTGCTGCTGCAGCTTTTGTAAAAGTAACTACAAGCAGCCTGTCTATATCAACAGGCCGGCTTTTGTCTGATATAATCTTTATAATTCTTTCTACAAGTACAGCAGTTTTACCTGAACCCGCTGCTGCAGATACAAGGATATTTCTGTCACGGAGGTTTATTACAAGTTCCTGCTCTTCTGTCCACTTTGCTTCTCCCATATATTAAATACCCAGCCTTTCTATTCCTTTAACAAATATATTTTATTATTGCACATCTTTATAGTATATGTTATATTAAACATATATAAGGGAAAGCATAGAAGCTGCACTACCCTTAAAACAGGTTACTTACCTTTATTTATACAAAGGCAGCCGCCATTATTGTGAGTAGTGGCGGCTATTTCTTTTATCATTGTAAATCTGGTAAAACAAATCCATATTGGTAATATATCATATTTTACATTACATATCAATACTTGGAGGTATTTTAAATGAGTAATATGAAAGAAAAACTTCACACTGGTGAACTTTATCTTCCAGGAGACGAATCCATTATAAAAGAACAAATGGTTTACCAGGACAAACTATGTGACTATAACATGACAAAACCATCTGAAACAGAAAAAAGAAGCCAGATGTTAAAAGATATGCTTGGTGACTGTGGTGAAGGTGTGTATATTGAAGCTCCTTTTTATGCTAATTTTGGCGGAAAACACTGTCATTTTGGAAAGATGGTTTATGCCAATTACCACCTCACATGTGTAGATGATACACATATTTATATTGGTGATTATACAATGATTGGTCCTAATGTAACAATCGCTACTGCTGGACATCCAATCCTTCCAGAACTCCGTGAAAAAATATACCAGTATAATATGCCTGTCCATATTGGAAGAAACTGCTGGATAGGTGCAGGTGCAATTATACTTCCTGGTGTTACTATAGGAGATAATACAGTTATTGGTGCTGGAAGTGTAGTAACAAAAGATATACCATCAGATGTTGTAGCTGTTGGGAACCCTTGTAAAGTTATGCGTGAAATTAATGAACATGATAAAAAATATTACTACAAAGACAGGGAAATCAATATATAATAAAATATTAACAGCTGCCACATTATAATCTTCTTATTGTATATCCAGAATACAATAAGAACACATTATAATAATAGCAGCTGTTTTATATTATATCCTGTTCAGTACATCATCATCACTAAGTTTGTTAAGTACACGGTAATTATTACCTGGTATCCTCACATCAAACCTGCATATTCCCCTGTATCCACAATAATCACATGCTGTTTTTCCTTCTGCGTCATTTTTCCTGTATGGGTTTACTTCCGTTTTTCCATCCATAATTTCTTTGCTCATCCCAGCAATATTTTTCTGTGTATATGATATAATATTATCAAAATCTTTTGTTGTAATTGCCTGTGACACCTTTTTAAGTTTACCATCTTTATCAGTGGCAAATGGTGCAACTACTGATGAAACCATAGCTGGCAAAACCCCTGGCTCTGCTTCAAAGTTAGCATCAAGTAAAGGAAGTACAGGGTCATCCTCATTTACTATACCCCTCATTTTAAGGCTTTTTAACATTTCATTATTAATCTGGTCTTTATCATACTTTCCCTCCAGTACAGGATTGGCAATATTATAATAAAGCACACCTGCTGGTATCACAATCTTTTCTTCTTTCTTGGCATCCATTGCTGCCTTTAAGTAAATAACAAGCTGCATCTGAAGACCATAATAAAGGTCTGAAAGTGACAGGTCTTTCTTTCCAGTTTTATAATCAACAATTTTTACATAAGTACATTTATCATCTTTATACTCATCAATTCTGTCTATACGGCCTATAAGATGAATCATATTTTCTTTATTTTCATTAATACTACTGTTATCCTCTGTTATATCAAAAGAAAATTCACTTTCTATAGTATCAAATTTACCCAGCTTCATCTGTTCTGTTACAGCCCATACAGTCCTTATAAGAAGCTTTCTCAGCCTCTTTACCATATAAGTATCCCTCTCCGTTTCATACATAAGGCTATTTTTATATTTGCTTACAACTTCATCCAGACACTCATCTGCCTGTATATGTTGTTCTTCTTCTGTCAATTCCCACCACTGCTTTTTATTTTTAAGCAGTTTTTCAGTATATTTCTGTAAAGCCTCATGTACAATATTTCCTATATCAAAAAATTCTACTTTATGTTCTGCCCTTTCTTCAAGTTTAAGCCCATACTGTGCAAAATACGAAAATGCACAGGCGGCATAACGTTCAAGCTGCGAAGTGCTTCCACGGAACACATCATGGTAAAGTGCCCTGGCGGCCCTTTCCGAAATTTTACTTTTCACTTCCCTGTAAAATGATGCATTAACCAGTTGGCCAAGTATTTCATTATAAACATCACTTCCAATATAAAACTTATAAAGTTCAGACCACTGTGTACTGCTGTAATCAGCTTTTCTAAGCCCGTCTATAAGATACTTTAACCCCATATCATTTGACAAAATATGTTCTGCATCTTTTCTTGTTTCCTCCATCTCCACATTAAGTCCAGGAAACATTTTTATAAACCTCTCTATTATATATGACGGGTTCTGTGCCCTTCCATCATTGCCTGTTTCACAATATGTAATATAGAGATGTCTTGAAGGTTTTGTCATATTAAGATAAAGATAAAACTGTTCCTGGTAAACCAGTTCCCTTGATGTTGGAGCTATTTCAAACTTTCCATCAGAAAGAAAACTTCTCTCTGAATCAGACAATATACCTCCGCTACCACTTCCTTTAGGTATATTTATATCATTAACACCAATAAAAAATAAATACTTAATACCAGAAATACGTGTCCTTGATATATCACCTGCAACAATCTGGTCTGTGCCAGGAGGTATAAGCCCTATCCTGGCTTCCGAAAACCCTGTGTCAAGCAGTTCTTTAAATTCAGAAAGCCTCATTTTCTCATCACCAAGAAGTTCTACAAGCCTGTCCAATACAGATAATACAATTCCATAAATCTGTTCATACTCAGCAGCAAGCCCAAGTTCACCTTTTTCAGTAAATAAAGCCGCTCTTTCCATAATAATCCTGTAAAAATCCTGTTCATCAAAAAATCTGCATAAAACTTCTGCATAATGTCTTACTGTATGTTTTCCTGGTATAACTTCTTTATAAACAGGCATTAATAATCCAGTTATTTTTTCACGCACAATATTTAAAACTTCATCTGCATATTTCTTTGACTCCTCAGTACGTCTCTGGTATATATACCCACTTTCCCACTCTTTATTCCACTTCTTATGTCCTCTTATACCTGTTGCAAGTATAAAATTATCTGTAATATCAGACTGTTCTTTAGTAATTCCTGCAAAACTTCCTTTAATATATCTCATTACATCTTTATAAGCAAAATCTTTTATAAAAATATCAAGTATAACATCTATCATTTCAACAAAAGGATTTGTAAGCACACTTTTCTTCTGGTCAATAAAGCAAGGAAAACCTGCCTGTTTCATTTCATTATCAATAATTATACCATATGTCTGTAAATCACCAGCTATTATAGCTATATCCCTGTACCTGCATTCATCTTCCCTAAGCAGATGTTTTATTTCCTGTATAATATATGAAACCTCATCACCTGGCTGTTTTAACAGATGGATTGAAATTTCCTCTGGATTATTATATTTAACCAGCGGATACCTGAAAAGATTCTTTTCAAGTGCAGACAATGATGGTGCATTTGCAAATCTGCTTTTTTCATCCTTTTTACTCGTCCAGATATCATCACATACCTCAATTTTATTTTCATATGCAATATCCCTAAGCTTACATATAGTCTTCCTGCTCATATGGAAAAGACGGTGTTTCGCACCAAGGCTTGTAACGGGCTCCCTGTCATCTATTGCCACTGTCACAAACACCTTTTCTGCAGTCTTCATTAATTCCGCCAGAAGCATATACTGTAATGGTGTAAAACCTGTAAAACCATCAAGACATATTATACTTCCTTTAATAATTTCTGACCTGTTTACAATTTCTGAAAGTACAGTTATAACCTCTTCAGAAGTAATATAATTATTATTTATATAATCCAGAAATGCCCTGTATGCAACAGACATATCTTCAAGTTTCCTTCTAAGTGCAGGCTTTTTCAAAGAACTGTTAATCATTTTTCCAAGCATTTCATCATCAATGCCATACTGCACAAGCTCTGACAGAAAAGACTTTATCTCTGCAATATAACCTTTTTTATGTATATTCCTGCCAAAATATCCAAGTTCATCCTGCTTATCAAGCAATACTTTCTTAAGTATCATAGTCTTTCCCATATCATCAAGTACAGGTTCATTACCTGCCCCAAGTTCAGTAAAAATCCTGAAAGCAAGCCTGACAAAACTTTGTACATCTATATTCATAATGCCCTTAAATGGGCTTAATTGTATTAATTCCTTTTGTGTCTGCATTGTAAACTGTTCAGGTACTATTATTATATATTCCTTACCAGGGTTTTCAAAAGCTTCCTTTGTAACCATATGCTGTATAAAATGTGTCTTGCCCCTGCCTGAACCTCCCAAAATTAACTGTAATGACATTCTGCTCTCCTTAATAACAATATAACCAGTTATTGTATATTTAAAAATTGAATATTATATAAATTATATAGCTATTACAATTTCATAAAACTAAATTTACTCATCAATTTCAATCATTCTTTTATATATTCCCGAAGATTTTTCATCAATCATAATTGCTCCTGCACATTTCTTATAAAAACCAATAGCAGAATTTGCAGGCCATCCTATAATAGCATATGCATATCCAAGCTCCCGCATTGATTCCAAAGATTTTAATAACAATGCTTTTCCTATTCCATTTTTCCTTTCATTTTCTAACACAGCCATAGGTCCAAAAAAATTTTTGGCAGTTGCTTCATAACATGCAAAACCAATTATTTTCTTTTCCTTAGTTGCTATATAACAAGTTATAGGGTTATTAGAAAAAGCAGCATTTACTTCATCTGAATAATCTTCTTTTGCACATGTTTTTGAGAAACTTGTTATCTTACTTCTGTCAGGTGATAACGCTTTTTTTATTCTAATATCCTCTTCCAACAACTTTTTTTCTATATCATACGAATTAGGAATATTATATAATTTAACCAACATATCTGACATAATATTACCTCCATAAATTATTTATTATCTAAATACAGTACTTTTTTTCTGATGCCTTATGGCAGTTCCATTCCAGACCCTTTTGTAAACAAGAAGTTCCCACTCATCACTTATATTTCTGCAACATATAAACAAGGGCTTCCTTTATTAGGTTAAATAACAAATTAATACTTTTTCTTACAAATGGATTTCAAAATTATATTCTTAATATAACATATCCGTTATTTATATTCAATGACTTTAAGCTTTTATCAATAAAAATGACAGGGGAATCCCCTGCCATCAACATAAATTATTTTGCTTTGTGTTCATCCAGGACACTATCAACCTCATTTAAAATCATCTTTTCTGTATATTGGCCTTCATCGGACAACACTACCTCATCTAACGACACACCAGAAGCAAGCTGGTTAGAAATAGACTCTACAGAAGGTTTCATAAGAGGGTACATTGCAGATACTGTATCATCCAGGTTTATCATTTCTACAGACTTAACCTGTTCCTCATCAAGAACTACCTGTAAATTTATAACGCTATCTCCTACTGTCATTTGTTTACTATAAACACCTGCTTCATAAACAGCTGTCTTTCCATTATCAGCTTGTTCCTTATTTTCATCCTTACCATCTGGCCAAAACATAAAAAACAATATTATAAGCAGTAATATGCCAAGGCCAACAAATACTGCTGTATATATAATCTCCCTCATCTGTAATATTACTATCCTGGTTCTTGACATAACACCCTCCACCTATGTAAATTTACTAAAATTCATTTATACACTATATTCTGTATTCCACTGCAATATTCCTTAAATTAATTATTACTTTTAATGTTATTTTATAACAAAATCCAAAAATATTTTGAATTTCCCCATTTTTTTAATATACAGGTATTTTGGCTCTGGCAGTTCCAAAGTTTTACCACCCAAAAGCCATGTTGCAAACATGGCTTTGCCGCATTTCGCTTGTATTGGATGCGCAGTGGTGCATAAAATCTGAAAAAACCAGATTTAAGCACCAACGCTCCCATAACAGCTGCCTTTTGTTAAAACATTTGGAATTTGCCAGAGTAATATAATTTTTGTATAATTTAAAAAATGGGGAAACTCAAAAACAATATTTATTGAAATTATATGGTCAGCTATGATAAAATTATATTATTTATAATTATTAAATATGCATTGCAAATAACAAATAAGTAAATTATAAAACATTACTTATGGAGGTACATATGAAAAATGAAAAATATTCTGTCTGCTGGAAATGTTTTATTTCTTTTGGCATTTTTATACTACTTTACATAATTGGAATATTATTACCTATAGAAGCCACTCCTCATTATCATAATTATATGTCCAGAATTTGGAACTGGACAGAGATTCTGGTTTTGTTACTAGCACTTTACTACATTATCAAAACAAAGAGCTTCCATTGGAAACAAGCAGTTATAGCCATGCTTCTTGGCACAATATGTCTCGTATCACTATTACGTGACCCCAGAACAGCAGACATTATCATAACAAGTGTTTGTGTAATGGTTACTTTTTATGCTGCCTGCAGGTTATATGAACTTGCAGATATTGAAAACATTTCTATTCATACAGGCATTACAAAGAGCATCTGGTATTTTTGTCTTGGTGCAGTTATTGCTATTCCACTGGCATTTTTAAATATATTATATTTTTCATTAAGCCACCAGATAAATATTAGAAATATTTTAAGTTCTGCTGCTTTTGCATTAAAACCTGCAATAGCTGAGGAAGTAATATTCCGTTTCTTTCTACTGGCATATGCCTGCTGCCAGCTTTATGGAAAAGTAGAAAAACGTTTTTTTAATATATACATTTATACATTAATGATAATTCCACATGAACTGCTTCATTATCCTGATTTATTTATAGAATCACCTGGATTGGCAGTTGTGATGTGTATATTAAATGGTTTACTTTTTGGCTTACCTATGGCATTATTAATGAAAAGAAAGAACTTACAAATGGCAATAGGTATGCACTGGTTTATAGATTTTGCCAGGTTTGTTGCTGGTTTTTAAAATTTAATAAAACTATTTTCACATGTTTAAATTTTCAAACACATTATAGGTAGAAATATGAAAAATAATACTATTAATATTAGAAATGCGCATATCCACAATTTAAAAAACATTGATGTTACAATTCCAAAAGAAAAACTTACTGTCATAACAGGTGTTTCAGGCAGTGGCAAATCAAGCCTTGCATTTGACACTTTATATGAAGAAGGCAAGCGCAGATATCTTATGTTTTCTGACACACAATTTGGAGCAGATAGTGTACCATCTTTTGACACAATCACAGGCCTGTCTCCAACTGTAGCAGTTGAACAACGCACTATACGCCAGTCAAACCCAAGAAGCACTGTAGGAACACGTACAAAATTAAGTGCTTTACTTGCAATGCTTTTTACAAGTTATGGCAAAAGAGACCCAAAATATAATGACAATTTCCCCTTATCTATGGAAATGTTCCAAAGAAACTCCGCAAGAGGAATGTGCGCCAGGTGTATTGGAAAAGGATATACACGGATTGTATATGAAGATAAAATATATGGAGATATTAACCAGACAATAGGAGAACTTCTTGAAGGCAAGTTTACAATTATTAATTCATGGCACACTAAAATTAATGATTATCTTAAATCATTCAAGTTGTCACTTAATGTTAAACTAAAAGATTTAACAGAAGAACAGTTTATTGCATTAAAATATGGTTCACCTAAAACTAAATTTAAAGGAGTAAACTCTTACGCACCAACAGAAGACAACACATTTGAAAAATTAAATAATACTAAAAAAATTTCAGAACGCCAGAAACTTTTCACATTTTCGCAAGCATATGCAGAAGAATCCATATGTCCAAAATGCAAAGGTACTGGACTTGGAATACAGGGAATGTATACAACAATAAATGGAAAAAACATATCAGAACTTGAAAATATGTATATAAATGAACTTCTTGAATTTCTTGAAAACTATGCAGAAAACACCAATAATATTCTTGCAAAAGAAATATATACAAAATTAAGATGTATGTCAGATGTAGGATTATACCACCTTGCTCTTTCAAGACCTGTACCAACACTATCAGGAGGTGAAATACAAAGACTGTTCCTTGCAAGTTATATTATTGCGGAAATGGATAGTATAATATTTGTATTTGATGAACCTACAATAGGACTCCATGAACTTGAGAAAGATAAGTTAATTTCAATTATAAATAATCTTGTAGAACGTGGAAATACAGTAATTGCAGTAGAACATGATGCCAACTTCATTAATAATGCTGGTTATATTATTGACATGGGACCAGGTGCAGGCACAATGGGCGGTGAAAAAATTTTTGAAGGTGTATATAGTGAATTTTTAAAATGCAAAAATTCAAAAACCTCGCCATTTATTGCAGATAGAAGTACATTTAATATAAAACCAGTTACAAGACAGATTACAGATAAAGAACTTATTATAACAGGAGCAGATATACATAACCTAAAAAATGTAACTGTACATATCCCTCTTGGAGTAATGACAGGAATAGCAGGTGTTTCAGGCAGTGGCAAATCAAGCCTTATATCAGACACGCTTGTTCCTAAAATTAAAGAAATGCTTAAAAATAAATGTATAACAGAAGATTTATATGAAATAAACTGCAATGTAGAATTATATGGTACTTCAAATATTAAAAAATGTATAGTAATAGACCAGAAACCAATAGGCATGTCTGTTACTTCATGTCCTGCTACTTATACAGGCATTTATGACAGGGTACGTGAACTTTTTGCAGCAACACAAACTGCAAAAGATTATGGATATTCTATTGGAATGTTTTCAGTTAATTCTGAAGGTGGCTGCCGTGTATGTCATGGACAAGGAATTATTAAATACCATATTGGAATGGGCAACTATATAGAAATTAATTGCGAAGCCTGTGGTGGTACAGGCTTTCTTCCAGAAACAATGGAAGTAGAACTTGATGGTAAAAATATTAAAAATATACTTGATATGACAATAGATGAAGCAGCCGTATTTTTTGAAGGCAAAGACAAAATTATCTGCAATATATTAAAAACAATGCAGCGTGTTGGTATGGGATATATTACTCTCGGACAAAAAACCCCTACAATTTCTGGAGGTGAAAGCCAAAGGATTAAACTTGCCAAAGAATTAAGCAAAGGAAGAAATTCTAAAGATATATTATATATTCTTGATGAACCCACAACAGGCCTGTCATTTTATGATAGCCAGAAATTAATGGACTTATTACAAGAACTTGTTGATACTGGTAATTCCGTAATTATTACAGAACATGACCCATATGTACTGTCAAATTGTGATTATATTATTGAATTAGGAAGAGGTGGCGGCTCTGACGGGGGCAATATTATTGCAACAGGCACACCATCAGAACTAAAGAATAATAAAAATTCAATAATTGGAGGATACCTTTTTTGAAACCAGATACAGATTACAATATAATAAATGAACTTGATAACTATATTACCCAAAAGCATTACCGCCTGGTAAACAGCGTACTTATTTATAAAAATGAAGAAATACTTGTAGAACGGTATTATAATAAATTTAATAAAGAAAGCAGGAATAACTTAAAATCTGTCTGGAAAAGCATTATAGCAATATGCGCTGGAATATGTCTTGATAAAGGTTATATTAAAAGTCTTAATGACCCAGTATCAGACTATATCCCAATATTTGACGGAAGCTGCCACCCATACCATAAAATGCTTAAAATAAAGCACCTTCTTACAATGACATCTGGAATATACTGGAATGGAGGAATACATTACCACTGTCCAATGATTATCCAATGTATGCGCTCTGGTAATATAACAGAATATATTTCTGATATATATATGAAAGATATACCTGGAACCGTATTTGTATATAAAGAATGGGATGTACTCCTTGCATCAGTGCTTATACAAAAAGCATCAGGAATGAATACCTATGATTTCTGTAATGAATATCTATATAAACCACTTAATATAAAAAGCGGCCGCTGGTTTACATCCCCAGATGGTGTATGCTATACAATTCCAGGAAATAATTACAATGGAACAGATGGCAATGCTGAAGAAGCCAAATCAGATTTATCTGCAAGAGATATGGCAAAAATAGGTATTTTAATGTTAAACAGGGGAATATATAATGGAAACAGGATTATTTCACAAAATTTGGCAGAACAAATAACCACTCCGTCTGAAAAAATACTTGGACAAAAAATACAAGATAATACAAAATGGGGTAATAAATATGGTATGTTCTGGTGGCTTGGTGATAACTGGTATGCTGCGCATGGTTTTGGTGGACAGAGAATTACTGTAATACCAGATAAAAATATAATATGTGTAATACAGGCAAAACCAACAGCATCTGGAAAAAATTATGATGATTTACTGTCATACATTATAAAATTTTTAGAACATATTTAAGATTAAATACATTTATCAATATAATTATAATAAAAACAAAACAGGCTGTCTTAAAATTAAAACTT